>JAJQFK010000018.1:0-1635 GCA_021201175.1 Candidatus Gastranaerophilales bacterium
AATTTTTACAAATATATTCAGCCATTGAATTTATTGAATTTGTTGTAAATTTTTGTAAAACAGGCAGCTTATTAAAGCAACAAAAACTATTTACGGGCATTAAAATAGTATATATTTTCTGCATGCAAAGGAGTTAAAAGTGGATATAAACAAAAGTAGTTTTTTAACAAAAAACATGTCCTTTTCAGGACATAAAAAAGCTTTGGATAAAACAGGCTATCCAAAACATGACTTCTATTATATATACGATTCAAACAAGTATAACTGTGATTTAGAATTATACAACATTACAACCGACAGAAACGGAAATTATTCCGTAAAAGGAGATAAACCGGAATACACAATACAAATGCCAAACGGCAAAGCCAGTGTGGATTTATATGAACATAACAATCTTAATTCAAATCAAGGATTTGCATACAGATTTAAATTAACAGATAAAAAAACAGGAAAAGAATCTTATGCTTTTGATAACGGAAGCGTTATAAATATTTTTGACGATAAAAACGCAGATAATAAATATAACGTGATATTGAACAATCGTGCAGTAATTACAAAAAATGGACCTATGCAGTTAATCATGCCGGACGGATATTATCCCGGAATAAAAAGAGATAAAAACGGGAAATTAATTGTTGATTCTGCAAAAAGAGAAAATGCGATATCTGCTGTAAGAACACATGTAAACAAATTAGGCGGAAATTTTAACGGTATAATATACCGGTTAGATGATTTAGAAAAAGAGGGTGTAGCAAGAATTGTCGGAACACCGTTTACTAAAGATACAATTTCGTCACATTTATACTGGACGGAAAATGCATATCAAGCTAATCCGGAACTAGGGAATGAGCAGGATTTTAAAAACCTTCAAAC
Organism: Candidatus Gastranaerophilales bacterium; assembly: GCA_021201175.1. Taxonomy (GTDB): domain Bacteria; phylum Cyanobacteriota; class Vampirovibrionia; order Gastranaerophilales; family Gastranaerophilaceae; genus Avigastranaerophilus. Next base: position 874 of record JAJQFK010000018.1, read on the forward strand.
AGAACTTTTTAAACACGGAATAAACTGGGTTGCAGATGCGGCGCTTGTAAATGAAGGATTCGGCGGGATTCATTTTAGTGAATTTTTAAGAAACGGCGAAGAATCTGTTTCTAAAAATATGTTCAGAAGTGACGGTCAATTATCATTGGGAATTCTTCCTGAAAATACAAAGAACACACGAATGAAAATTATAAATTCTCCTTTTGTGCTTAATGATAAATCTGCATTAACAAAAAATGAAAAATATAATGCGGCGAAACCAACATACATACAATTTTATGATAACCGTCTTGTTTCAGAAGAACAGGAAAGTTCTGACGAATTAATAAAAACTTACCAAAATTTAAACGCTTCAAATGAATACGAAATAACGAAGTGCGAAGATGCAGTATGTCCGTATGCAATAGAAGTTAATCCGGACGAACTGAAAAGAAATATACAAAGGGTCGGAACATCAGGCATGAAAGAACTTGTGTATTCGGATTTCGATAAGATAAAAAAAGTAGCAAATTTTGAAAATTTTAAAGTGGTAAAAAAGAGTGAAAGCGCCGGAATTGAAGTTTGGGACGGTAATGTTGATATTCCTAAATTAAACTTCTACAGATGTAATAAAGATAATGAAAGATTTGCCAAATTACCGCCGAATATCAGAGAAGAAGCAATTAAAGAATTTGATAAAGGAACTCTTGCTGTAAGAGATTATGCATTAACCTCCGGCAAATACTGGACAAAATTAACTGATGATGTTCAATTAGAACATGC
>JAJQFK010000018.1:1645-3404 GCA_021201175.1 Candidatus Gastranaerophilales bacterium
GAACAGTAAGCGGTTGTGAAAACACACCAAAAGGCTATATGTCCAAGATAAGAGAAATGGTAGAAAAAGGCGAACTGCCCAAATCCGCCCTGCAAAAAATTGACGAAGAAATTATTACAAATGTACTGGATGATAATTATCATTCAAAAAAATTAGATGATTTAGATATGCGTTCAGAAATAAATCCGGAAGGATACGTAAATAATTACACATTTGATAATTATATTTTAAAACATGCAATGGATTTACCGTTGGAAACATTACCTGTTGCAACTAATCTTCTTGGAATTTTAACCTCTCCGTATATAGAGAAGAAAGCAAATACAGAAGATGAACTTGGAGTATCCCGCTATGATTTAAATAAAGCAGGTAATCCGAATTTACCCGACAAGTATTCAAAAGTATATGACAGAACAGAAAAATTATATGAAGAAACAATAACTCCGATTATATCTGAAGTTCTAAGCGGAATCTCCGGCATTTCAGACGGCTGAGAAGTGACAGAATACGGCAAATATGTAATATCAGAAATCGCCCCCGAATTAACAAAATATTTAATAATAAAAGGTTTAAGTCCAAAAGCTGATATAAAAATAAATGATAAAGATTCAATTGATTTTTCAAACGTTAAATCAGACGAAATAACAATGCAGTCAATCGGCATACCATATTCAGGCTATACCCGTGAAGAAGAAGCAGATACTGTTGTAAAAATATTAAATGAAGGAATAAACAGAATACCTCAAAATGAAATCAACAAATTAAAGCAGATGGCAGAGAATAGATTTGCCAACAGAAAGCTTAATGATTTTAAAGTGGCAGAAATGATAATAGACAGAACAGAACCCGGACTCGGTTGGAGAATTGATGCGGCAAAAGATATTGTTTCAATAGATTCACTAAAAACAAGTACTGATGAAAAAGATGAAGCCTGGGATAATGTAATTGATTTCTGGAAAAGATATAATGAAGGTGTACATGAATATAATCCGCACGCATATACAACAGCAGAGTTAACCGACCTTAGTACAATTTTCCCCGCAGACAATAACGCAAAGTACATCGGTGATGCAGATGCAGAAAGAAAGTTTTTAGAACAAACCGGAATTATATCCGTTGCGAATTATAGTTATTTCTTTACATTAATGACAGATATGTTTTCAAATTATCTTGCAGATAGCAATCAACCAAGCTGGATGAGTGATCAGGGTAAAAATTTTGAATTGTTGAAAAAACTTGATACAGGTTGGGGCAATAATCCGGGATTTTTATTCCAAAGTCCTGATGATGGTGTAACTAATTCGTATACTTTTGGTGATAATCATGATAAACCGCGTCTTTTACATATGCTCGGGGTTGATATGAATTTATTTAACACAACCTTTGAAAAAAGAGGTTATGAAAAAGATCCTGATAATGAGATTGAACTCCAAAAGTACAAAGATGCCGCTTATGTTTTAGAGAAAGAAATAGAAGAAGTGAATGAGCATGACAGCGGTGCTTCTGTTGCAATGGGTTTACGAATTGATAAAGCAATTGAGTCCTTAGAATCTGCAAAAGAATTAAGTCAATCTTTAGGCTCCGAATTGAAACAATCCGTAAAAAATTTAGCAAACGGTACTTATTTGGGTAACGAAATAGAAGATAATTCAGCATTCGGGAAAAAACCATTTGATGCCGCAATTGGGTGTGTAGTGAAAGAATTAAATCATAATAGACCCTCAAATAATAAATTAGATGAACAAGAAGTAAAAAATAT
>JAJQFK010000036.1 GCA_021201175.1 Candidatus Gastranaerophilales bacterium
TTACAAGCCTTGCAACAACAAAAGAAGGCAGAGCGGCAGTTGTTTCTCAATTTAAGCCAAACGCTATGAAGGCAAAGTTAACACAACCAAACGTTAAAACAGGTAAAAAGAGAAAAATTAGCGAACAAGAAAGAATAAAAGATTTCAAGAAGTCACAAGAAGGCATAAGACGGGCTAATTTATCAGATGAACAAATACAGCAAGAATTTCAGGCACATTTTGATAAAGCATTTGATGAAATGGGTATCCCAAAAGATCAAAGACCAAAATTAAAAATTATTGATTCAAAAGAAACATTAGGTGGGCGTTACACAAGTGATAATAATGTTTTAAGTCTTAATAAAAATGCATATAAAGCCGGAGTTTTTGAACTTGATGATGTATGTGCACATGAAGCAACACATTATAAAGAATCGCTTTTAAGAGCAAGATTATCTCAAGATAAAGTTAATCAAACAGTTCAAGATGAATTAATTTCAAGAATTATGAACGGTGAAAGCGAAGAAATTATAAAATCCGGCGGCATTCTTGGTGCAGAAACCATGAAACCGCCCAAAATGAACAGTACAATGAGGGCAGATTTTGCAGAGCTTGCAAAAAGCAAAATGTATAATCAAGCTAATTTTAAGGCAGATGACTTATCTTCGGAATTAACTGCATTAATGGATAAATATCCTGATTTTATTTCTCAATATAATTCAAAAGACGAAGCACTTCAAATATTAAAAGATTATTCAACTTCACATAATGTACGTTTTAAATCTTTTACAAATCAGGGTTCAGTTAAAGACATAGCTGCAACAATGCCTGCTTTAACACCTGAAGAAGAATTGCAAGCAGTACAATCCCTAAAAAATAGCATTCCCACACTTGAAGGTAACGGAGTAAACGGCAGTTTTGCAAATAGCTTTTTTGGTTCACAAAAAGCATATAATCAATATCAATTTTCGCCCGAAGAAGTTTTAGCACAGCAAAACGGAAATAAGCATTTAATTTCACAATTGGAACTCGAAATGCAAAATATGAAAAATAACGGCACTCTTAATGCAGAACAAGAAAAAATTATATTAGATAAAATTAATAGAGCACAAGCCACTATTGACTATAAAACAAAAGGCTTAGAATACTATACTAAATATGAGCAGCATTTACATAATCCTTCCGATACTAAAATAGCCAAAGAACTCAGCAATCTTGAAAAAGAACTTAAAACACTTGAAGATGCAACAAAAGCCCGTAAAGAAATTGAACTTATAAGCATTAATTTACCCGCTAATATTTATGCGTTACTTTCGCAATTATCGGAATAACTATTATTTATAATTAAAAAATAAGGGTAACTAAAAAGTCACCCTTATTTTCTTTTTACTTATAAAATCTTTCCGGATGATTTGAATTAGATAAAACTATTTCTCTATATTCATTTTTATCTATATTAACACCCATATTTTTTATATTAATTTTTAATTTAGTCTTTTTTATTTTTTTGTTTTGTTTATTCATTTTCCTTGTCCGATATCTATGCGTGCCGCGGCAGGTGAGGCTATTTACACACCAATATAGAATCTCTATACACATCAATGCTGTCATAAGTAAAACTATTTCGATTTTTATTATAACATTTCAAGGCTTCTAAATAAGCTTTAGCTGTATCTATGACTGTAAAACACGGAGTGGAATACATTTCCGCAAGAGTTCTTATCAGAAATCCCCTGTCCTCTGAACCGTAACGGTAGGGATTATTATTTGTTGTAGGTGTATTTATTATAAAACAAAGTTCCTTGTTTTTCATATTTCTCTGAATTTTTTTGATATCAAATTTTTCTATTTCTTTGGACTCAATATTATATTTTTTTAAGTAATTATGAGTTCCTGTTGTTGCAATAAGATTATACCCTAAATCAGAAAGTTCTTTAGCTATTTCAACGGAAGCTTGTTTGTAATGGTCATTAATTGAAATTAAAACATTACCTCTTTCGGAAGAAAGCTTATAGCCGGCGGCAAGGAATCCTTTTGCGAGTGCTTTTGCATAAGTATTATCTATTCCGAGAACCTCACCTGTAGATTTCATTTCGGGGGCAAGCGCGGGGTCTATTCTGTTTAACTTTTGGAATGAAAAAATAGGTACTTTTGCACACACAAGATTTCCGGTTTTTTGAAGTCCGGGGGTATAACCTTGTTCTATTATAGTTTTACCTAAAATCGAATCAATTGCAATTTTTACCATCGGAATATTTGTAACTTTACTCAATATCGGTACTGTTCTTGAGGCTCTGGGGTTTACTTCTATAATATATGCCGTATTTTCTTTTAGTACAAACTGGATATTCATCAAGCCCTTTACGCACAATGCTCTTGCAATTTTTTGCGTATATTCTTCAAGATTTTTAATTACATATTCAGGTATAGTTCTTGTGGGATAAAGTGCAATAGAGTCGCCGGAGTGAATACCCGCACGTTCTATGTGTTCGGTTATTGCCGGAATTAATACATTTTCTCCGTCCGAAATTGCATCTAACTCCAATTCCGTTCCTTCTATATACTGGTCTATTAAAATAGGATGTTCATCCGAAAATTTTAAAGCTCCTTCTATGTATGATATAAGTTCTTCTTTATTATAAACGACCTGCATTCCGCGTCCGCCTATAACATAAGAGGGTCTTACAAGGAGCGGATAACCAATTTTATTTGCAGCTTCAAGTGCTTCTTTTTGATTCTTTACCGCAAAACCTTTTGGCTGAGGAATTTTTAAATCTCTTAAAAGCTGTTCAAATAATTTTCTATCCTCTGCTATATTTATTGATTCCAGTGATGTTCCAAGTATTTTTACTCCTTTTTCATTAAGTTTTGGTGCTAAATTTATTGCAGTTTGCCCGCCAAACTGCACCATTACTCCTTCGGGAGATTCTTTTTCAATTATGTTCATTATATTTTCTATGTGCATTGGTTCAAAAAACAATTTGTCAGCTATATCAAAATCGGTTGAAAGAGTTTCCGGATTAGAATTTACTATCAACGATTCATAACCGCTGTTTTTAACTTCCCATGCTGCATGTACGGAACAGTAGTCAAATTCAATTCCCTGTCCTATTCTAATTGGCCCTGACCCTAAAATTAATATTTTTTTTCTCTTATCGTCTGAACTTAATTCATCTTTTTCATTGTAGGTTGAATAATAGTATGGAGTGTATGCTTTAAATTCCGCCGCACAGGTATCAACCATTTTAAAGGAAGCACTTATTGAATTTTCTTTTCTTAATTTTTCTATTTCTTCCGGTGATATCCGGTTATAATTTGCTATTTCTTCATCTAAGAATCCTTTTTCCTTTGCTTCAAGGTACATTTC
>JAJQFK010000123.1 GCA_021201175.1 Candidatus Gastranaerophilales bacterium
ACCCGTAACCATTATAGAATTTATTTTCCTTATTATTTTGATAATAATTTTGTGCATTGTGGTAAATTAGGCAAATGTAACAAATTGTTAAAAGTGTATAAACTACACGATATAAAAACTTAACATGTGGAATTTATTAGATAGAGGATAAAAAAAGTATAAAATAAGTGTTTTCTCTCTCTGATTCCTCTCTCTGATAAAAAATTAACTTAAAACCGATTTTAATCGGTTTTTTATTTTTATGTATACATAATGCATTCCGGGCGAACATTGAATATTCTCTGACTTGCTTGTTTAAAAAAAATCTTGATTAAACTGCAACACATTTATAACCGCATTTTGGATGCAAAAAATGCCCTACATTACTTTTAAATAAAAGTTTGAGAATTACATCTTATCAGGCATGGATAAATCATAAGTCAAAACAGCATTATTTCCTTGTTCTGAAACAAAGAGAACATCATTTTTTATATACAAAAAATAAGGTTTTGAAACATTATTCATAAATACACTTACATTTCCGCCTTTTGTAATTTTTAAAATATTGTCCGATTCATAATTAGCGACATAAATATTATCGTAATTATCTATTGCAAGACCTATCGGACCATCAAGCAGATAGTCCTTTACAAAATTTGTTTTTGATTTGTTCCTGTCATATTTTACGATAGAGTTGTCAGAGAAACAGGCAACATACATATTTCCTTCCGAATCAACAACCACACCCGCCGGAGAATTAAAGTTATCAATTATCACACGCTTATTTTTATTTGCAACTGTTTCTTTTGCACGGGCTATTTTACCCTTTTGAGAATCAAATAATTCTTTCGCATCAAGATATAATTGACGGGCTTCTCCGTATTTTTCGTAGTCATCAGGAATATATTTAAGATATTTCATTGTAAGTGCATAATTTTTTCTGTTATAAGAAATTTTAGCAGCCTGCAAAATTGCATCATAATCTTTCGGATTAATAGCTAATACTTTTACATAAGCATTATAAGCTTCATCATATTTTTTTTGAGCAATATATGCAGAAGCAATATTATAATATGCATCCGTTAAGCGGGGATTAAAACTTAAAGCTTTTTCAAAATAGGAAATGGCGCTGTCGTAAGCTCTGGCTTTGTACAAATCGACACCCTGCTTATATGCAGAAGCCGCCTTCTGCATATTTTCATCAGAAATATCACCCTCATACGCGAAACCGCATAACACGCTATTCAGGATAAATACTGCTGCTATTAGTAAAACAATTTTTTTCTTTTTCATTATACCAACGTCTTTGAAGGAGCACTATAGTCAAATTTTACCACTTCTTCAAGTTTAAAGGCAACATTTAACAATTTCGACTCATTTAAACAATCTGCTTGAAGCTGTAATCCTATAGGCATACCGGAATTATCCAATCCGACAGGAATGTTTAAAGCGGGGATTCCCGCAAGATTTGCAGTAATTGTTGCAATATCTGTCAAATACATGCTTAAAGGATCTTCAACTTTAGAACCAATTTCAAAAGCAGTGTGCGGGCATGTCGGGGACAATAAGACATCAACTTTTGAAAAGGCATTATCAAAATCATTTTTTACAAGCCTTCTTAATTGTTGTGCTTTTTTATAATAAGCATCATAATATCCGGAACTTAAAGCGTAAGTACCAAGCATAATTCTTCTTTTTACTTCATCGCCAAAACCTTCTGCTCTTGTTTTTACGTACATATCATAAAGGTTTTCCGGATTTTTTGTTCTGTAACCGTACTTTACACCGTCAAAACGGGCAAGATTAGAACTTGCTTCGGCTGTTGCAACAACATAATATACAGCAATAGAGTATTTTATTAAAGGAAGTGATATTTCAATAATTTCAGCTCCAAGCGATTTATATGTTTCTAACGATTTTTGAATTGCATTAGAAACGGACGGCGCGAGTCCTTCTGAACATAATTCTTTAATATATCCGATTTTTATCCCTTTTAAATCATTTTTTAAATTAGCTGTATAATCAGGCGGAACTTGATTAAGAGAAGTAGAATCTTTTTCATCATGACCTGAAATTGCATTTAAGAGTAATGCGGCGTCTTCAACAGTTCTGGTTATAGGTCCTATTTGATCAAGAGAAGATGCAAATGCAATCAAACCGTATCTGGAAACACGACCGTAAGTGGGTTTTAACCCGACAAGACCGCAATAGCTTGCAGGAAGTCTGATACTTCCTCCGGTATCCGACCCCAAAGCGACAACTGCCTCACCGGCTGCAACAGCAGCGGCACTTCCGCCGGAACTGCCTCCGGGCACCTTATTTAAATCCCATGGATTTCTTACTATTCTAAAAGCTGAATTTTCGTTACTTGAACCCATTGCAAATTCATCTAAATTAGCTTTGCCGATAATCGGTATCAAGTTTTCTTTTAATTTTTTAGTTACTGTTGCATCATAAGGAGATTTAAAATTCTCCAAAATTTTACTTGAAGCTGTTGTATAGTATGATTTCAAGTTTATATTATCTTTTAATGCGAGCGGAATACCTGCTAATGGAGCAACTTCCTCCCCTTTTTGTATTTTTTCATCAACTTTTTTTGCTGTTTCAACAGCATATTCTTTTGTCAATGAATTATATGCACCGATTTTATCATCCACGGTATCGACTTGCTCATATACTGCATTAACAAGTTCCTCGGAGGTTACGTCTTTATTTAATAAAGCTTCTCTTTGTTCTTTAGAAGATTTTGTTATTAATTCTCTTATATCCACTTTTAAACCTTTCATGCTCTGCTCTTTATATTATAAATTAAAGACTCAAAAATAGTATATATATTTTCGGGAGCATGTTATTATATTAACAAAAGGGAATTAAACATTGGCAATAATATCTGATGACGACAATATAAAATACAAACCGGAAAAAAACGAGGATACTACAGCACAAGAAACCTCGTTTGATATGTCTTTTGAATCCAATATAAGACCAAAATCTTTTGAAGATTATATAGGGCAGGGGACATTAAAATCCACCTTAAAAATAACAATAGAGGCGGCAAAAAAACGAGAACTTCCCTTAGACCATATTTTATTTTACGGACCTCCCGGTCTTGGAAAAACAACACTGGCTTCTGTAATTGCAAACGAAATGAATGCGAATATAAAAATAACTTCTGCGCCATCATTGGAAAGACCAAGAGATATTATAGGAATTTTAATGTCCTTAAAAGCAGGAGATATTCTTTTTATTGATGAAATTCACAGATTAAATAAAATTTCGGAAGAAATTTTATATCCGGCGATGGAAGATTTTTCTTTAGATATGACAACCGGAAAGTCACAAACTTTAAAATCCATAAGGA
>JAJQFK010000088.1 GCA_021201175.1 Candidatus Gastranaerophilales bacterium
AATATATACTATGATGTTAGCAAGAACATAATTTTATTTCAAGTATATATACAAAAAAACCTTTGAACAAAGTCAAAGGTTTTTTCATATTTAAAAAATCAACTAGTTAGGAATAGATAAATCCTGAGTTAATTCTAACCAAACATATTCGCCATCATTAGCTTTATATGTTCTACCTTTTGTTGCAAGACCTGTAATTAAACCAAGACCTGCACCAACAGGAGTACCGATTGCAACACCGTTACCATAGTGGTGATGACCTGTAAATCCTGCAATACCAACACCGGCACCAGCACCGACAACAGCACCGCCTACAGTGTAAGCAACCGGTTTTGCCCATCTATTTTCTGTTAAAACACCATTATTGTTTATAACATCAGCTTTAAATGGAACACAAACGCCAGATGGAAGTGTCATACAATCAAATTCAACTGTAACTTTATCATTTTTATTCCACCATTTTTTAGGTTCAATAGAAGTAATAGTTGCATTCATTGTTGTAGCAGCCGGAATTACTAATGTACCTTCTTCTGTATAGATATCATTTTTAGCGGTAAATGTAACTGTATCGCCAACTTGTGCATCTTTAGATGAGAAGTAAGTATAGAAATAACCTTTAATCATATTTTTAGCTAATACAATTTTTCTTGTGCTTGTAATTTGAACTTCATCAACTTCAGCTTTTTTTGTTTCATTAAGGTGTTCAGTACCTAATAAAGATTCCTGGCTGACATATTGTTCTTTAACTGCACCGATTGATTGTTTTAACTTGTATAACAATACTGCAGCTTCAGCTCTGTTAAGATTTTTGTTAGGAAGCAATTCATCACAATCAGGATAGTTTACATAAATACCCAAATCGATAGTTTTTGCATATTGTTTTGCACCCCATGCCGGAATTGAATCTTTATCTTTAAATGAATCTAAAGAACTCAAATTACCTTTATAATCTTTTGTTATATGACTAATAACAGAAGCTGCTTCTGTTTTTGTCATGATTCTGTCAGGTTTAAAAGTACCGTCATCATAACCGTAGATTAAACCCAATTTTGAAGATAACAAGATATCACTGTAGTCAGCTCTGGAAGAAACTACGTCAGAGAACGGATTTGAATCAGAAATAGAAGTAGTTCTGTGACCTAAAGTTCTTAACAATGCAGAGTTAAAATCTGATCTTGTAACATCTTTTGACGGTAAAAAAGCATTCCCTTGTAAAGGAAGTATTCCGTCATTAACGACAGCTGTAATTTCAGTATTTGCCCAGTAATCAGCCGGAACATCACTATATACTGCAGCATTTGCAGCATTAAAAGCAGTCATCATGAAAAATACAGCGAGTGTAGCTAAAATCTTTTTCATTTTTTTTCTCCATTTTTGTAATAAAACTAAACTAACTTTTTCTGAATTATATAACAATAAAATAATGTTTGCAACATGAATTATTTTTTTACACAAAATTTTTTTTTATATTATAATATTTAGTATCGAATGGACTCGTAGCTCAGCTGGTAGAGCAGTTGACTCTTAATCAATTGGTCGGGGGTTCGAATCCCCCCGGGTTCAAATTTAGTTATAATAGACTTATTGCCTCTTTCTCGCTTTATTTTTAGTATTATATTTCCCTTATCTTTAAGATTTAATTCTTACAATAGTTCATCAAATGATGTCCATATTCCTGCTGACTATTTACAGGTTACGCTAGTGATTATAGTTCTAGTTTATTTAAACTTAATTAAAGAATTAACATCTCTTGACAATCACAATTAAAAATTTATAATATATAGGTATAGGGGTATCCCTATAACATATAAAAGAAAGAGGTAAATATGAAAAAATGTAATTGCAGATCCCAAGAAGACAATAAAGACTTAATTGTAAGACTTAACAGAATCGAAGGTCAAATTGAGGCTGTTAAAAATTTACTGCAAAATGAAGAAAAATGCGTTTGTATGGATTTAATGAACCAAATAAAATCTGCAACTTGTGCTATGCGCGGAGTATGGGAAGTTGTTGCCGCAAGACACCTTGAAGGCTGTGTTACAAAAATGGAAGCAACTGAACGCAACAAGGTTATTGAATACATAATTTCTTGTTTAAAAGAATTGAGATAATTAATATTGTTCATTTTGTCATGGAACTTCCGATATCCGAGAAAATTTCCGCTGTTTGAACGTAAGTGATTTCACCCGTTCTGATTGAGCGTTACAATTGATTAAGGAACGAAGTTTTACGGCACAAATTTTGTGGAACTTTTTTAAAAAGTTTCCCCGACAGGAGGACAAAATTTTAAATTTGAATTAAGTTTAAATAAGCAATATACAAAAGCTTTTCGCTTTGTTTCAAACTTATTCTTTTTTACAGGCTGTTTAACATTCATTCGTACAAAAATTGCGCGCTTGCAGCTAAAAATAATATTAATATTAATTGTTAAAAATTAAGATTTATTAAGTTAAAAATTTAAGTTAAAACACATATCAGAATTGAAATTTTATTTTTCAATGCAAGCAATTCGTAATTATAGGCGCAATTTTACTAACAAGAATTTGTTTATATAAACATAAGTGTTAGATAAGTATTAGATTTATTAAGCAACGGAAGGAGATAAAGGTATGTCAATATCATCAGTAGGAATGGGAAGTCCGGTTTGTTACAGCACAACAGCATTTGCACCGGTGCCAAAAACAGAAAGCGAGAAACGTAAAATTGATGAAGAAACAAATGCTTCTATTGAAAAAAGAGGATTAGAAACAGAAGAAAAATTACAAAGATACGAACAACTTCATAATGAAGGATTGATGACTGATTCAGAATATAAATGTGCAAGGGTAAAAGCACAAGCTGCGCAAATGGCATATGCCAGTGTATTAACAGCAATGGCGAATATAGAGAAAAATTCTTCCGACAGTGGTGATTGCACGGTAATGTATTAACTTTTTCTAAAAAAATCGAACAGCTTTAAATTAAAAAACCGCTTGAATTATCAAGCGGTTTTTTAACATGTTTAACTATATACTTAAGTTTATTTTTTTGATACTGAATTATCTTTTTCTTGAGAAGCAACCTTGCCGAGAATTTGCGGAAGTTCAACCCCCGCGGAAGCTGCTAATTCGTGCATTGCAGGAAGCGACTTAATTAAATCTCTCATAAAATTTGCAGTTGTTGAACCTTTTTCAGAACCTGAACCTCCGTCCCATACTGTAATTTTATCAAATTTAATATTTTTAATAGCTTCAACCTGTCTTGCAACGATATCCTCAATTTTTTCAATCATAAGGAAACTTGTTGCAATTTCAGGTTTGTTATTACTTATTTTAACAAGTTCTTCATAACCCTGAG
>JAJQFK010000051.1 GCA_021201175.1 Candidatus Gastranaerophilales bacterium
AGTTGTTTATAAGAGACAGGAGTCCGCCCGCGGCGGGCGCGGCAATCTCTGCCATCTTTAAGACTAGTAGTAGCGTGCAATTTATTGCACGAATAAACTGCTTTACTTCGTTTTGCAGACAGCTAAAAGCTACAAACTTTTTATAAATAATAAATTGAAAAATAGATATATTTAAAAAATCGTTTCGGTGCAAAATATTGCACCCTACAGGTCTTCCACCACCACTCGGCACGGCACGAGTCCGTACGCGCTTTGCAGGGGTGATTAATTAGGTTTTTGTTTGTGCATAGATGGCTGCTGCTAAAATAATATTTTTTTTTGGGGGGGGGTAGAAATTCCATTCTGCCACTTTGTAAAACGACACAGCAAAACTATTTCGTCAATTGCGAGTCCGCCCGCGGCTGACGCGGCATTCTCTGCCATCTTTAAGACTAGTAGTAGCGTGCAATTTATTGCACGAATCAATATTAAAAACCGGTAAAATGAATAAGTTTGAAACAAAGCGGGGACTTTTATATATGGCTTACAATTTCCTTATTCAGGTTTTTTGCTGTTTTTAAATCTTCCTGCGGTTTTTTTCCGGTAGTAGTTAGATAATTTCCGGTCAAAATACCTTCAACGCAATATTTAAGGGCTTTTTCCTGATTTTCATCGGATAATCTCATTCTTCCGCCGCAGAATCTTAAAACAGATTGAGGATTGGCTATTTTAAAAATTGCTAATGTTCTAAGTATATTTTCTTCATCAATCTTATTAATGTAGTTTTCAAAAGGAGTTTTCGGAATGGGCATAAGTATATTTATCGGTATTGAATCAGGCTGAATTTCCCGAAGTTCAAGCGCCATTTCTATACGTTGTTCAATAGATTCTCCCATCCCCAAAATTACACCGCAGCATAATTCCATTCCGTATTTTTTGACAAGTTTGCAGGTATTTAGTCTATCCTTCCAGGTATGTGTTGTACAAACCTCACTGTAATAAGATTCTGATGTATTTATGTTATGGTGAAATCTTTTTAACCCGTGCAGGGCAAGCTGTTTAGCCTGTTCCTCGTTTAAAATTCCGATAGAGGCACAACTTCTTATTCCGTCTATTTTATTGAGTTCATCTATAAACTCTAATATTTTATCAAAGTTTTCTTCATCGGGTGATTTTCCCGAAGTAACGACGGCGAAACGTATTACTCCGTTATTTTTTGCTTCTAATGCCGCTTTTATAACCTCATCTTTATTTATTAAGGGATAATCCTCTATATCCGTTCTGTAATGAGAACTTTGTGCACAATATTTGCAGTTTTGAGAACATTTCCCGTTTCGGGCATTTACTAACGAACAAAATTCTATTTTGTTCGTCATGAAACCGGCAGATATTTCTAAAAGTTCATCTAAATTTTTGTTATATAAATCTAACAATTTTTGTTTATTCATTTACTAGCCTCCACCGACAAAACTAACTATTTCTATATTATCTCCCTCTTTTAAAATGCAGCTGTTGTATTCCGACTTAGGAATTATCTGCCTGTTTTTTTCAACTGCAAACATAGGTGCAGATAGATTTTGCATTTCCAGAACATCTGTAATGCAAGCATTTTCTTTTATCTTTATGCTATTTCCGTTAACGGTAATTTGAATCAAAAAACTTCCCCTTTTTTAAATTAACTAATCCGGATTAGCATAACGCTGCACCGGATTATATTTTGTTAGTTAAATCTTACTTTTGTTAAATCAGCTTTTCTAATTCTGATGTTTTGAGGTGTGATTTCAAGAAGTTCATCATCAGAAATGTATTCCATGCAATCTTCAAGCGACATTTTTCTTGATGACTGCAAAGTAACCATTACATCAGCGGTGGCGCTTCTCATATTAGTTAATTTTTTCGTTTTACAAACATTGATTTCAATATCCTGGGGTCTATTATGTTCACCTACAACCATACCTCTATATACTTTTGTTTTTGGAGTAAGAAAGAAAACTCCTCTGTCCTCAAATTGTGCTAATGCATACGGGATTGCTTCGCCTTGTTCATGTGAAACAAGTGAACCGTTTCTTTGTTTTGAGATATCGCCCGCATAAGGTTTGTAAGAGTCAAAAGTATGATTCATAATACCTTCACCTCTTGTCATTCTGATGAATTCCCCTCTGAATCCAATTAAACCTCTTGCGGGAATAGTAAAGTTCAATAAAGTTCTTCCCTTTGCATTTTGCATGTGAATCATTTCGCCTTTTCGGTTAGAGAGTTTTTCAATACATGCTCCTGCACAATTTTCAGGAACGTCAACAAGTAAATTTTCGTAAGGTTCCATTAAAACATTATTTATTCGTTTTGTAATAACTTCCGGTTTGGACACCTGAAATTCATAACCTTCTCTTCTCATGGTTTCAATTAAAATACTTAAATGAAGTTCTCCCCTGCCGGAAACTCTGAAACTTTCTGTTGTATCGGTATCTTCAACCCTAAGACTTACATTTTTTTCAAGTTCGTCGTAAAGTCTTTTTCTCACCTGTCTTGAAGTGACGAATTTACCCTCCTGACCGGCAAATGGGCTGTCGTTAACAGAGAAAATCATTTGAAGTGTAGGCTCATCAACCTTTATTAAAGGTAATGCTACAGTACAATCGGGGTCGGTAATTGTTTCCCCTATATGAATATCATCAAACCCTGTAATTGCGACAATATCACCTGCTACTGCTTCTTGAGTTTCAACTCTGCCTAAATCTTCAAAGACATATAACTTAACTATTTTTCCTCTCTGTATAGACCCGTCAGCCTTTATGAGATTGACTTGCTGTTGGGATTTTATTGTTCCGTTAATTACTCTGCCTATGGCAATTCTGCCTACATAGTCATTGTAATCTAATGTTGTTGCCTGAAATTGTAAAGTTTTATTTTTATCGCCCGATGGGTGTTTTATTTTTTCTATAATACAGTCAAGCAGGGGTTCAAGAGTTTTAGAATCATCTTCCATATTATTTTTTGCAAAACCTAAAAGACCGTTTGCATAAACATAAGGAAAATCTATTAATTCTTCATTATCGGTTAATTCAGTAAACAAATCAAATACTTTATCAACTGCCCCGTCGGGATCAGCGCCGGTTTTATCGATTTTATTAATAACAACAATAATTTTAATACCCAATTCAAGAGCTTTAGACAAAACGAATCTTGTTTGAGGCATTGGACCTTCTGCGGCATCAACAATCAAAAGTGCTCCGTCAACCATACCGAGAACCCGTTCGACTTCACCGCCGAAATCAGCGTGTCCGGGGGTATCCACTATATTAATTTTGTATCCTTTGTAATT
>JAJQFK010000127.1 GCA_021201175.1 Candidatus Gastranaerophilales bacterium
TCTTTGATAAATCTCTTTCAATATACGGTTCAACTTTATCGTGGTATGCTTTCATTCCTTCACGTTTCAAAACCCACTCGGCATAATTATTTTTTCTAAAATGTTCTGCATAGCGTTTAAATGTAATACTGCTCGGTAAACTTTCTTCATCGTATCCTTGCTTAATTAATATTTGTTTAGCAAGCCTTATTGCTGTATTGTAACCGAATTTATTTTGATGAAGTAAAAGTGTCAGAAGGACTTTTTTCATATCATCATTTAGAATCCCATTGTACTCGCCTTGTTTTGAAACCTTGTATTGCGGGATTAAACTCTCTGCGTTTCCGCTTTTTAAATATGCTTGAATGTATCGCCTCAAAGTTCCGATTGAAATAGATCCTAAAAATTCGTAGGCTTTTGGTAAAAACAACCCTGTGTTGTATAAATCCAAGAATTCAAAATCTGCCTCTTTTTGAGTCGCATATTTTTTGCGATGTTCAAGTGCCTTATTAACGATGTTCATGCGGTGCGTTGCTGTCAATCGTGCTTTATCTGTTATGACAGGCGGTTGATAATTCAAAGGTACAAGTGCTGTTGATTTTGTTTCATTTTCACGAAGTTTTTGTTGCAACTCTGGCTCTAAACTTGAAAACAAGATTTCATAAGAAGTGCCGCCATTTACTTTTACTTCCCTTGAAATGTATTTACTTTCAGGTTTATTAATTTCTATTCTTAAAGAACGATTGCTCTTTAGACCTTTAATTTTTGCTACTTTATTGATATTTATATATTCTTCGCTCATCGTACTCACAGATTAGCTCTGAAAGCATAGAATTGGAACAGCGTTTCCGACTATTATGTTCGTTTTGTATCAATAGAATTTTTATAAAAAATCCCGACAAATTAGGATTAATTTCAAAACGGTCATTGCCGAAATAATCAAACTATCTGTCAAACTCCCTATACAGGCTAAAATGTAGGCTATACTTTGTAAAAAAGTTAAGTTGCCGAAATAATACAACTAGCTGTCAGACCGGAAAAAGTCCGAAAAGTCCGTTTTGCTTGACACTTAGTTTGATTATTTCCTACCCCTCAAACTCGCACACAAAGCCGATTACCCGAAATAATTGCACCATCTGTCATAATCAAACCACTCGACAAAATACAATAATCAAAACGGACATACAAATACATACAACTCAACAAAATAAACAATGCCCAAAAGCATTGTTATTATTATCTTTTAAAGTGGTGCCACAACTCGGAATCGAACCAAGGACACAGGGATTTTCAGTCCCTTGCTCTACCAACTGAGCTATTGTGGCATATCTATATATTAATCATATCAAAAACAATTTTTGTGTCAATTTTATATTTTTATTTTGTAGGAAAATATACTTTTGACGTTTTATTTTCATCTATTTTAAAAGCAAGAATAATTCGTTCACCTTTGTAATCATAAGGCGGTATATCAAGATTGGTTATTTTGGACATTGCTAACAGTACCGAATCATCCAGAGATTCATTTCTTGAACGTGTATTCATTTTTTTATTAATAATGACACCGTCTTTATTTATCGAAAACTCTATTTTACATTCACCTGAGCCGTCTACCAATTTATAATTCCATTGGGAAGAAAATTCTTCTCCTGCATTAACAAGATAATTTCTTAATTCTGACGATATGCCGGCAAAATTATAATTTAAGACAGGCAGTTTATCGACACTTGCAGACTTACGGTATTTAGAAGGCAAAGTATCATCCCAAAATGTATTTACATCCGGAATTTTCATATTTTCTACAACAGCGCGCTGCTGAACTTTTTCCATTTTTTTTACTTTATGCGGAGGCAAAATTATAATTAATATTGATATTAAAAGTGAAATTCCTATAGTTATAAATGCCTTTTGACGGTCAAGTTTTTGTTCTCGTATTCTTTTAAATTCTTCTTTTGATGAGGTCTTTGTTGAATTTATGACCGGTTTATCAAAAGAGCTTTCTATAATTTCCTCAAACGAATTATTTCCGCAATCACAATAATCAGGACAAACAGAATATTCTTTTTTACATTCAGTACATCTGTACATATTAAAAATCCTTATCAATTTTATCAATTAATTCTTCACGTACGCTAATTGCGAACTTTGTTTTACCGAGTTCCGAAGTTTCCATAATCAAAATTGTTGTCGGAACAAGAGCTGCAATAATACTAAGTACAACACTCATAACATCACCGCCCATAACTCCGATAAAATAGGAAATATTCATAGTCAATTCTATTGCAATTACTGCAATTGCAATCAATAAAAACTTTCCGGCTTCTTTTTTAAGATTTTTACTGCCTTCTACCCCGTATATGGTTGTCCCATGCGTATTATAATCGCTAAACCCATCTTGTTTTATTACATTAGAGGCTGCAATCTTTTTAGTTATAGAAAAAGACGTTGCAAAACAGTGAAATGCGAATATAATCATCAGAGTTGCAAGGGTTAAGAAAATAGGAGATATTTTGAATCCTGCATTAAATCTAATCCAAGCAGCCGCCTCGGGGAAACATTCTGCAAGGGTTTGAGATACTCCGTACGCGAGAAAAGGAGCTGTTATTATTCCCAGCAAATATTCTGCGCCGGATTTAATCTGCAAATTAAATATTTTATTTTGCATGTCCCGCAGCTTTTTTCCTGATATGTTATTTATATATAGCGTTATCCATTGTTGATAGTCTTTAATAACTGCCTGAAAATCTTCACGACTTTCACATTTATCTAATTCTTCGGCGCTATCTGAAATTATATTTTTGGTAAATCCGGAAAAAATCCCTAAAAATATGCATAATGCCGAACACAATATTAACATCTGCGGAATTAATTCCGGTAAATTATACTTGTGAAAATAAACTTCAGTCACCGCAAAAATCAAAACCAACGCAAAAATACTGCACGATGAGAGCATACACAACCTTTGTATTAAAACAGATGATGATGTAACTTTATTTCTTGATTTATTTTGCAAAGTAAGGAACTGTCCCTGTTTCAACAGAACCGTGATTATGATAAAGCAGCAGGCTATTAAAAACAAGACTTTTGAACGTAATGCGGCAGATTCAAATTTGATTATATCATTCAATATATATGCCATTACAAGAGGAACTATTCCTATAAAAACATTCAATACCCCGAGTATTAATTCATTTTGGGATATTTTTCCGCGAAGATAATTTGATTTATAACCAATTTCTTTTGTAATCAAGGCACGGCGAGTTTCAATATCATCGCGTTTTTTATCAATTTTTATTTTTGTCTGCACTGCACTTGAAGAACCGTAAAGACTTTGTAT
>JAJQFK010000164.1 GCA_021201175.1 Candidatus Gastranaerophilales bacterium
TCTTGAAGAAGCTTATAACATGATTTCTAAAATAACAGAAGATGAAAGAGATTATGAACTATGGTTTTTGCTCGGAAATATTTCACAGGATTTGAATAATGATACAAATGCTTCATTCTTTCTTCAAAAATCAATACTGTTGAACCCTGAATTTGATAAGGCGCATTATAATTTAGGGAATATTTATTTAAAAGAAAAAAGGTATAACAGTGCCGTAAATGAGTATAAACTTGCCGTAAAATATAAAAAGGATTTTCCGTATTATTATTATAATCTGGGCTGTGCTTATCTCGGATTGAAGGATTATAAAAATGCAAAAAATTCCTTCAATAAAGCTATAAAATTAAACGGAGGCGAGGCGGATTTTTATTATAATCTTGCTTATGCTTATAAATATTTGAATGATAATGAGCAGGCTCAAAAGGCATATTCAATATATAAAGAACTAAAGAATAAGGAATCACAATAAATGTATGATTATTTCAAAGGACATTTAGTATCATCGCAAATAAACTCTTACAGGGGTTCTCATATAATACTTGATGTTAATAATACCGGCTATATTATTTGTGTAACAAAGCGTACAGCCGAAAAATTATCCGGACTGAATGAAGATGTTAAAATATTTGTATCTTTGATTCATAGAGAAGATTCAATGTTGTTAACCGGATTTTTAACAAAAGAAGAAAGAGATATTTTTAACATTTTGCAAAGTGTTTCCGGTATCGGGATTAAACTGGCGCTTCTTATTCTTGATGAATTTGAAATATCCGAACTTATTGATATTATGATAAGACAGGATTATAAAGAACTTTCAAGAGCAAAAGGAGTCGGGGTTAAGGTCGCACAAAAAATCATTCTTGAACTCAAGGATAAATTAATAAATTGGGCGAATATTACTCCTCCCGATGTTTCGGATATTGAATCAAAAAATGTAGAAACAGAATCTGTAATTGAGGTTCAAAGTGTTTTAATTTCGTTGGGATATTCTGCAAATGAAGCTAAATCCGCAATGAAAGAAGTGCTAAAATATAAAAAAGATTGTACAAAAACCGAAGATATTTTAAAATCTTCACTGGAATATCTGTCGAGAACATTATAAAAGAGGCTTATTATGAAAATATTATTTGCTGCATTTGAAGTTGCACCTTTCGCAAAAGTCGGGGGATTAGCCGATGTTATGGGCGCATTACCAAAATATTTACAGTCTGACGATACACAAATGGCAATATTTGCCCCATTGGTCGGATGTATAAATCAAAAAAAATATGATATACAAGAAATTCCAAACTCAAAGCTGCGCTTAAAATTCGGATGGGCTGAATATATTTTTACGCTTAAAATGTGCAAGCTTCCCGATACTGACATAAATGTCTTTTTTATTGATAATCCAAAATTTTATTCATGCTTTGATTGTGTATATCCTTCCGGAATAGACAGCTGGTATGAACAGGAAAGATTTATAGCTTTTTCTAAGGCAGTACTTGAATATGCAAGACTTTTAAATTTTAAGCCGGATATTATTCATTGTAATGATTGGCATACGGCTATGATACCCGTTTGGCTCAAGACTTCTTATAAAAATGACGAGTTTTTCAAAAATTCAAAAACAGTATTCTCAATACATAATCTTGCATATCAAGGCAAGTACTTTCCTGAAATACTTGATTTCGCCGGAATAAACAGAGAAGAAGTGTTTCATCAATACGGTCTGGAACATTACGGCTCATTAATTTGGATGAAAGGGGCAATCAGCTATTCAGATAAAATAATTGCGGTATCTCCTAAATATGCGCAAGAAATTTTGACTTATGATATGGGAGAAGGTCTGGATTGGTCTTTAAGATGTAATCAGCATAAATTATGCGGAATTTTAAACGGTATTGATTATAAAATATATAATCCCTCAACTGATAAACAAATCAAATACAATTACAGTATTGAAAATCCGGAAAATAAAGAAAAATGCAAACAGGATATTTTAAAAGATTTTTGGCTTGAATATAAAAAAGATAGACCTTTAATCGCAATAATATCAAGACTTGTAGAGCAAAAAGGCATAGATTTAATAAAATTTGTACAAAACGAAATAAGAGAGTTAAATGCCGATTTTATAGTTTTAGGAACCGGAGAAAAACGTTACGAAGATTTCTTTGTATGGCTAAGTTATAATTCAAAAAATGTTAGAGCCAGAATAGAGTATAGTACAGATATTTGCAACAGAATTTATGCCGGCGCCGATATGTTTTTAATGCCTTCAAGATTTGAACCTTGCGGACTTTCGCAGCTTATTGCATTAAAGTACGGAACAATCCCTATTGTTAGAGCAACCGGCGGATTAGATGATACAATTATCGGATATCCTGAAAAAAATGCCGACGGATTTAAATTTTATAATTATAATGCGTCAGAAATGCTTAATGCAATAAATTATAGTATTGAAACATATAAAAATAAACAAGAATGGAAAAACCTTATAACAAATGCAATGAAAGCAGATTTCTCGTGGATACACAGCGCGCAAAAGTATAAAGAAATTTATAAATCACTTGTTCAATAAGGTGTCATATGCCTTTTTAACTTCTTTAATATCCTGCCACATGAGCCATTTCGGGCTGCCCTTTTCTCGAGAATCATTTCTTAAAAGATAAGAAGGATGGAAAATCGGCATCATTTTTGACTCATAAGGTCCGTCAAACCACTTGCCGCGAACTTTTGTAATTCCGCCTTCTTCCGGAAGCATTGAATTTAATGCGACTCTGCCGCATATTAAAATTATTTTGGGTTTTAATATTTCAATTTGTTTATCAAGATATTCACGGCAGGCTGATTTCTCATCAGGAAGCGGATCTCTATTTTCAGGCGGGCGGCATTTTATTGTATTGCATATATATACATCTTTTTGTCTGGACAAATTGACACAATCAAATATTTTATCAAGAAGTTGTCCTGCCTTACCTACAAACGGTTCTCCCTTTTTATCTTCATAATATCCCGGAGCTTCACCTATAAGCATTATTTTATTGTTAGGTATACCGCCGGAGAATACAACATTTGTTCTTGTCTTATGCAATGAACATTTTTTGCACGTTAAACATTTTTCTTTTACTTGTTCCAATTCTTCAAACATATAATTATTTTATGGTATGAAATTGCGTCAGAAAAGTCAATAAAAAAAAAGAAAAAATATTGAAAAAATATTGTAACAACTCGTAAATAAGAATAAGTTTGAAACAAAACGGGAGTCTTTTGTATATGGTTTATTTAAACATAATTTAAATTCAAAATTTTGTCCTCCGGACGGGGAAACTTTTT
>JAJQFK010000124.1 GCA_021201175.1 Candidatus Gastranaerophilales bacterium
TGTCTAAGCAAAGAAAATTATAAAAAACTTAAAGAAAATTATTCAGAAGAAGAACAAGTTTATTATGTAATTTATGACAAATTAAAAAATATATTTGCCAATTTATCTGAAAATATTGATACCTTAGATATTTCAAAAAAATTAACAGTTAAAGAACTACACAACTATAATTATTTTGTAGAATCACAACCTCGCTGCTGTTTCTGCGGACAACTATTAGAGATATCAGAAAAAGACGGTGAAAAATATATCCATGCAGATATTGAACATATTTTGCCTAAAAATCAATTTCCTCAGTTTATTCTGCATCCTTCCAATTGGGTACCATGTTGTAAAGAGTGCAATATGGGAGAGAAAGGAACAGCATTTTTTAATGATTCGGACAATAATACGAATTTTAAAAAATTTAAACAAGCTTTTAAAGGTTTAGGTATTAAATTAAATAATATTCATCCTTTACAGTTATGGAAGTCGTTTTATCTTAATTACACCAATAATAAATATGAAATTAATTATCTTGATGGAATGTCAAAAGCAGCCAAAGATTTTATAGATTTCTACGGAATAGAACAACGCATGAAAATAATTATTTCTCGTTGTTATACTATTCTATTTAATATTATTAAACATTCAGATATCCTTTCCCCAGAATCATTAGAACGATTATTAGAGAATATGGCTTCTGCTAATTGGCACGAAATTAATGATGGTTATTCAATAAATAATAGTCCTCAAATTTGGCAAGAATTTATTGAAAGTATTTTATATGATGAATGTAAACTTATGGCTCTTTGGGATGAGGTAAAATCATCTGAGTTACGTTTTTTATAAAAGTATTCAAGGACAAGTTTATGAGTATTTGCAAATTTTGTGGACAAGAAAAGAAGTTAATTAATGCTCATATTATCCCTAAAAAATTTTATTTAGGACTGAGTGAGGATAAATATTTATGTATAAATTCTAAAGAAGGGAAATACTCTATTCAACAACAGGGTGGATATGATTCAAACATTTTATGTGCAAATTGTGATAATCATATTTTAGGTGAATTTGATAAAGAAGGTTATCGAATTTTATTTGGTGATTTTAGCAAATATAAATACATACAAGTCCATCCTCAATATAAGGTTTACCAAATTGATAATACCGAAATTGATTATGTCAAACTTCGAAAATTCTTTATTTCAATTCTATGGCGAGCATCTATATCCAAATTAGAAGAATGGTCAAATATAAATCTTGGTGGTTATGAAAAAATGCTTATGAAATATTGAAGGATAAAAGAGAGTATGACGAACTATTTAAAATTTTAATATATAAAAACTGTTATGCCGAAGATATAAATCAAGAAGTTCTTATTGCTAAAGGGAAAACAAAAAAATATAAAAAATATGTTATTCAAATGGCAGGATATCGCATCGAAATTATTGTAGATTCAAGCAGGCTTACAAATAAATATAGACAGCAATATGAAAAATATTTTTTGAATTCTACCTATGCTTATATTATTGAAACTCATGAAGTTTCAAAGCGAATAAAACAAGAATATAATTTTAGAATGAGAGAATTATATGAAAAAGGATTTGTACTACCAAAACCACCCGGATATTGAAATTAGCTTATCCGGCTAGAAATTTTATTGAGAAATTAACCAACATTGAAGCAATTTTATTTTCTTTTTTTAGTGTTTCATTTGTTTCAAAATGATTTGCAACAGCAATAAATACCTCTAGAGCATATCCTAGGTCTTTTAATAAATTTTTTCTATCATTATCTTGATTGTTCATAAATTTTTCTAAAGCTTTTAACGCTGTTACGCAATTTGAATACTGTTCTGTATCTATATCAAATACTATATCAACAAAATCCAAACAATATTTTATAGTATCCAATAAATCAGAAACTTTTAAGCTGCTTAATTCATTTGAATATAAAATATATTCTGGATTAAGATATTCTGATTTGTCATACAAAATTTTCATAGAATTATATGATACAAAACGATTATGCATATTTTGATTTTGTATTTTTAACCACAAAGTCTCACAATATGTGTTCAAGTTTATTGTTATTTCTTTTTCTGACAGGGGTCTATTTACCTCTACCATACCTGCTTTTTCCATTTGAGAAAAAGCATAGGTTGCAACATCTCTATCGCAATTATTTCTTATAATCTCTAGAGCATACCTCTTATCATTAAGTGCTCTTAATCCTGTTTCCAATAGTTCTATATGATTATTCATGATAGTCTCCTTAAAATCATTATAGCAGTTAAATTTACAGCAGATTCGCAAAACTAAGGTATGGAAATGCTTGATTTAATTTCAACTTTGAGTGATGAATACGACACCTAAAAAAGGAGGTCGTAGATGGAAAAAGTCGGATTGAATATTACTCAAAAGGAGATTAAGCAGTTAAGTAAATGGGCTGAAAATGTTTATAACACAGTTGTTGTTATTGATTATTTTGTAGCAAATCAGCCGGAGATTGAGGAATGTTACAATCTCACACCGATTATAAAGCATTTAAGGGGCGAAGCGGATTTATTGAATGCCTTCTTCATTGAGCACGAAGAAGAGTTTGAAAAATAGTTTGAGTTCGACATGCATTCAAACCCTGTTCAAAAAGTGTTCAACTCGTTCATTAAGTTGGGGGAAATTTGATTTGTATATAAAACCTTGTCAAAAAGATTTTGAAGGTTAAGGTGTTAGATGATTATCAAGAATAAGTTAACTGGAGAAACCTTAGAAATAACTTATCCTGAATTCAGAAAAAAGTTTGCCAAAGAAATTCAAGATGCTTTTGAAAGTTATCGCAAAACCCAATTAAATAAATATTCTTATAATTTTAAAGATGATAATTCAATGGAATTTAATTTTTACTTTGATTTGCAATGGAACTTCAACCACTTTGGAATGTCAAATTGGTACATTGAAAAAATGTAGCTATATAAAGTCAAATTGATTGAATTTTTAACGTATTCTTTAATATTTCCGGGAGTAAATTCATTTATTGCCTTTACTGCTTCGTTCCACCTTGTTCTATTTTTAGTTATTTCATGTAGACGATTCATGTTATCAAGATAATCCGTTTGTATATTTTCGGTATTCTTATTTAATAAATTTATTTCTTCTGTTATTTGTTTTTTGAGTTTTTCTATTTCGGTATTTTGGGCATTTGTTAAATGTTTTAAATCTATATTTAGATTTAATTTATCTATTATGCTTATCGAAAAAATAATATATTACTGAATTGTTCTATGCAAAGCATCTACGTAATTGGCAACTTTATATTCTTTTGAATATATATTAAAT
>JAJQFK010000269.1 GCA_021201175.1 Candidatus Gastranaerophilales bacterium
TTTGAGCCTCCATATCAAAATCTTAACTATAATTATGAATCATTGAAAAGTATTCCGATAAAACTCAAAATTATGACACCCGTATCAACAAAAAAAAACGAAGTATATGACGGTCAAATTCTGAAATTTAGAACATTAGCAAATGTTAAATATAATAAGAAAATAATTTTAAAACAGAATGAAATTATAACAGCAAGGGTCGAAACTTATACAACTCCTGGGATGAATGGAATTCCCGCGCAAATAATTGTAGATGATTTTAAAGTTAAGGGAATAGATAACTCCAACTTAAAAAGTACTTATATAAAAAAAGGCGCAAATCTTTCATTATTGGTATACCCGATTAAATGGGCGCTTACGCCTATTCCAGGTGCCGGATCATTAACAAATTTTATATTCGGCGGAAATGCCAAAATTACCCGGCGGGATACTGTTACTTTGTATTATTATCCTGAATGGAAATAATTTTACTATTGACTTTAAAGCTTAGTTTGTACGTTAATAGTAATGTATAGGAGATATAAAAATGGAAGAATTTTTAAAGCAAGTTTTGCTTAAACATGCAGGAAAGATTGATTTATTTTTAATAGGTAAATCTATTTTAGAAATTATTGTCTTTGTGTTTTTAATGAAATTGGTAAACAAAACGCTACATTTATTTTTTGAAAAGATAATTTCAAGAATACCTGATGTAGAAACACGAAAACAATATCAAACATTAAGACAACTTGGGATATACATACTTGACGCATTAATAGTTTTATTTTTCGCAACAAATATTTTGGGTAACTTTGGAATTGATATGAAACCGATACTTGCAACAGCCGGTGTCCTTGGTGTTGCAGTTGGTTTTGGCGGTAAAAAGTTTGTAGAAGATTTATTTACCGGTTTAACAATTCTTCTTACCGGTCAAATCAGAGTCGGCGACTATGTAACAGTTAATAATTCAACCGGAACAGTCGAAAAAGTCACTCTTACTATGATTGTAATAAGAGCTTTTAACGGAGATGTTCATTTCCTTCGTAACGGGCAGATTGATACTATAATTAACCAGACAAAAGATTTTTCGTATCCTCTTTTCAATCTGGGGGTTTCCTATAAAACAGATGTCACGCATGTTGTAAAAGTTTTAAAAGATATAGGCAGAGAAATACGAGAACTGCCTGAATATAAAAATTTTATTTTGTCTGATATTGAAGTATTCGGACTGAATGAATTTCAGGATTCTGCTATAGTTATTCAATTCAGAATAAAAACAACACCGCAGGAACAATGGATGGTAAAGCGCCAGATTAATAAAATGATAAAAGAAAGATTTGAAAAAGAAGGTATAGAAATTCCATACCCTCAAATTGTAGTTAATGAACCAACAGCAGAAAAGTTAGGTTAACTTTTCTGTTCCTCCTCGGTTTTGTTGTTGCTGCATGCTTCATTGTTATTTTGTTGAACAGTTTCAGCCTTTGTATCAGAATTACATTCCCGGTTATTTTGTGCAAGAATCTGATTTATTTCGGCATCTCTTGCTTCTTTTATAACATCTGAAAGTACAAGAGTTTGTGCAAAAGAAGCAGAATTAAAAATACAAAACAGGAATAAAACAATAATGAATTTAGACATATTTCCTCCGTTTCCGATATTATTTTCCGACGGAGGAAAATGTTTAATTATACCCTAACGGATAATTTTAAACTCCCTTTTCAGGCTAATTATTTTTTGAAAAGCACTATCTATTTTTTTGACCTCTATCAAACCTTTAGTTGCTGCAATTTCTATGTCATCAATAAGAGTGAGAATTTCAGAATTAGTATCTCTGAAAATAAACATAGAAACACCGGCATTAATGGCTTTTGTGCAGGCTTCAATCTTTGAATAGCCTTTTATTCCATTCATTTCCATATCATCGGTTATTACTATTCCGTTAAATTTGAGTTTCTCAATTAGAAGTTTTTGAATTATACTTTCAGAAACAGAAGCGGGAATATTTTCTTTTTCCAGTGCCGGATAAAGAACATGAGCCGCCATTATTGCGGGAATTTTGTTTTTTATTGCCGCTATAAAAGGAGTAATATGAAATTTATAAATTTCGTCGTAAGGTATATCAATAACCGGCAGAGTTTTGTGTGAATCAGATTCTGCGGCGCCATGTCCGGGGAAATGTTTTCCGACGGGAATTATTCCGTTGTTAATATATTCAGATATTACAATCTTAGACGCACTAATAACATCTTGTGTATCAGATGAAAATGCGCGTTCTCCTATAATGGGATTTTTGACATTCGTATTAACATCCAGTACCGGCGCAAAATTCATATTAAATCCGTAAGTTTTTAATTCTTTGGCAATTTGAGCGGTTTGTGTTTTTAAAAAATCACAGCCCTTTTCATAAGCATATTTTGCACTCAAATATCTTTTACCGCCATAAATATTTTCTGTTCTTTCAACACGTCCGCCCTCCTGATCAATACTATAAAACATTGGAATTACGGCTTCTTTTTTAAGGTTTGATATTAATTCAGTTATTTGCGCTTTAGTTTCAATGTTTTGTGTAAAAAATATAACCCCGCCCAGAGCATTTTTTAAAAGATTTTTAAAATATTTATTAGAATTATATTCTGTACCTGAAAATCCGGTTATAAACATTTGTGAAATTTTTTGTTTTAAGGTATATTCATCAGCCGGCATTTTTTATCTCTTAATTTTAAATATTTTAAACTCATTTGGTTCAAGTTTTTTAATTTCTATAGTTTTAATATTTGGTTCAAAATAATGTTCGACAAAATCCTTTTTATCAGGTTCATAAACAAACTCTGAAGCCAAATAGTAGTCACCCGGAATTTCTATTTTTTTATTTTCTACAGCTTTATTAGTTTTAATAGTATATTCCATTAATCCTTCGGTATTTTGTTTTAGTATTTTTTCGTTAGCACTTAAATAATTTGCAGCAACAATAAGAGATTCTTTAACAGTTTCTTTTGAAATAATCCAACTTATAAAACCATTTTTATTCTGAGTAATAATTTGGGCTTCTCCATCTATTGTAAGTTCGTTATTAATGGCGAACCTTCTTATTGCGTCAAATAAATTAAAGAAATCCTCATCATCATTTCTTAATAAAGAAATTTCGTCCTGAATAGTGGCTTCAATACCGTCTTTAGAGAAAGATTCATCACCGTCTACATACATTACCGGACGCTGCGCGAGTTTGCCCGCGGGGAGAAACTTAAATTTAAACCATTTAAACAAGGCTTCTTCTTTATCCATCAGACCTAAAAATCTGTTAACCGTTCTGAATTCTCCATCTTGAT
>JAJQFK010000235.1 GCA_021201175.1 Candidatus Gastranaerophilales bacterium
ATATGATGTTCCCATTGAATTTTCCAAAGACCGTCTTTTGCCGCTGTCGAAAATTGCAGGGGATATTTTCTGTTATTAGTTAATGCAATTTTTACTTCGTGGGTATATCCGTCTAATAATATCGGAAGCAGATTATTGGTTTTATTTGTCGTTCTTGCCGGTGACGTAATTTCAAGCGCATTATTATAAACTTTTATATACACATATATTGAAAAATATTCTTTATAACTTTCTTTGCTATCCATTAAATACTTATTTATATCGAATCTCAAATAAAGATTATCTTTATCGGCACCGAAATAAATTCTGTTAAACAATTTATTTTCCTGTAAAATCGGCCCGTCCGGAATATCAATACAGCCGGCATAAAGCCATTCATCATTATTTTTTGCCATACCGCTAAGTAATGGGGTAATACTTCTTGCGGGATTCTTTTGAGGCTTTCCCATATATGACATCAGCGGCATTTCAAGATACCCCGGAACCGGTTTTTGTATTATTGAATATACATTTTTTAAATGCTCGCGGAACAAAAAGTCAAATATATGGTCTTGTCCGGAATTATTAGGTTCCCCGTACCACCAGAACCAGTCGGAACCTTCTGCTATATATATTTCAGATTTTGCATTTTTTATTTGTTCTTTTGTCAACCTGCCGGATTTTTCTGAATTTTTAATATCATTTCTGGCTTGAACCAAATACTTCCACGCAAGATTTTTTGTTGGTTCCGCTATCCACAACTGAAATTCTTGATTCTGCCATGAGCCGGAAGTAACCTTTTTTAGAAGTTTTCCTGTTGCTTTATTTTTTTCTACAAAATCGCTTAAAAGTACCGTTTTTATATTTTTATCGTTATCTATAAGAGAATAAAGACGTTCAAGGAAAATTGCGCCGTCCTTTTCATAAGAATCCCAACTATTTTCACCATCCATTGCTATTGTAAAAATATGTTTTTTATCAGGTGAATTTTTAAGTTTATCGTGCACTGTTTTTATTCTGTCAAATAAATCATTAGCACTTAAAACACTATTGTGATGAGGATATTCAAAAGTAATTAGATTAGGAATGACAGAATCGCGAAAAATTATATTTATTTCTTTCTCGCGTTTTGTTTTATACAGGTATAATGAACAAACATCATAAGGGTCTTCATAACAGCCTCTGAAATCTCTTACAAATTCTTTTTTAATAGAGTTAGATAAAACACTTTCATCTGTAAGCACCCATTTTATATCCATATTCGCAAGTACATCAAGAGTTTTCTGGCTGATACAGTGTTCACTGGGCCAAAGTCCTTTGGGTCTTTTTCCGAAAGTTTTTTCTATTTTATCAAATGCTGTTTTAATTTGCTCTTTTGCGTCAATACTTAAAGCTATTTTACAATCAGGCAGAGGGTGTTTTAACGACGGTGTTTTTAAATCATTCGGATTAATTAATGCCGGTAAAATAGGGTGATAATATGGACATGTTAATATTTCAATTCTTCCTGCTTCTTGATATTTTTTAAAAGCCGGAATTATTTGTCTGATTATTTTTCTGTTTAATTCAATTAAATTTTTTCTGTCATCAAGAGTATAGTTCTGCTGTTTGTTTTGCCATTTTTCAAGTTCGGGATAAACGTTATACCAAATCGGGTCAAACCATACAAGATTAAAAAGCATCATAATATCAGAGTAATCTTGAAGTGAAAAATCATTAATTCCTATTTCAGGCTTACTGAATCTTTTTATATATAATTCATTATATTTTGGATTTTTTGCAATAAGATTCTCATAATTTGCATCAAAAAAATAATTTAAAATATATAATTTATCGTCGTCGGTTAGGTTTTGTACATCAGTAATTGTAAGTTTTGAATGAATATCATGCCCGCCATTGGAATAATCTTCAATCGCATCTAAAAGCGCAGGATCCAGACTAAAATTAAGTTTAATCGACGGAAATTTATCTAAAATAATAAGCATATCAAGGTAATCTTTTACCGCATGCAGCCTTGCCCACGGCATAAGCCTTATACCGTCAGGCTGTGCTTGATAATTCGGCTGATGCATATGCCATACGAAAGCTATAGATAATTCTTTTTGCATACATTACTATTCCTGAATAACAAAATAATATCATTTTATTCGGAATTATACAACCAAATATAATACAAAACTGTATTTTTATAGCCCAAATGGCTATATAGAAATTGTACAATGAGTTAATTACTATATAATCTATGTTAGTCTAATATAATTCAGTAGGGCATAAGAAATTATGTACCGGCAGATAAATAAGGAGAGGAAGGTCAAAACGTGACCCAGACAGCACAGAAAAATGACACAATACGTGTAGTAATTGTTGAAGATTACAAATTAACAAGAGTAGGTTTAAAATCTACTTTAAATGAGTATGAACATATTGATGTTATAGGAGAAGCCGAAGATGCATACGAAGGAATTAAAATTATTCAAAAAGAAAAGCCAAATGTAGTATTAATGGATTTGGGTTTACCCGGTATGAACGGGCTTGAAGCAACAATTAAAATTAAAGAATTTTCTCCCGAAACAAAAGTTATAATCCTTACTTCACATGAAAGAAATGAAGAAGTTATTGCAGCATTAGGTGCCGGAGCTAATGCATATTGTTTAAAGGATATAACACCGGAAACGTTATCGGAAGTTATAAAAAATGTTGCAGACGGTGCTTGCTGGGTAGATCCCGGAGTTTCATCAGCAGCTTTAAATTTTTTCCCGAAACCGGAAAATATAACCTTGATTCAAACTCAAGAAGTCAAAGATGCAAGAGCTCAACTCACGGAAAGAGAACTTGAAGTATTGAGGCACCTTGTAAAAGGAAAAAGTAATACTGAAATCGCAAAAGAATTGATTGTAAGTGTGCATACGGCAAAAGCACATGTTTGCAGTATTTTACAAAAACTATGTGTGGACGATAGAGTTCAAGCCGCTGTTAAAGCAATTAAAGAAAACATTATCTAATATCAAATATCTAAAATTTAACGTATGTCCGAATAAGGTTTTAATGTTTTAAAATTTTATTCGGACTGTTTAATAGTATAATCCGGTACCGCCAGCATTTCCCGGGCAGATTAATAAATAATTGTAGAATGTTAAACAACCTGTAAAAAAGAATAAGTTTGAACAAAAGCGGAAATCTTTTGTATATGACTTGTTTAAAGATTATTTAAATTTAAATTTTGTCCTCCGGACGGGGAAACTTTTTTAAAAAGTTTCACATCATAATCTAGTGTCGCCCGCATTTTTCGATGACTTCTTAAAATTCCTTTACGTTC
>JAJQFK010000224.1 GCA_021201175.1 Candidatus Gastranaerophilales bacterium
TTTGAGTGGACTCTTGCTACCTGAATTTATCATGGACAGTTGTGGAAACAAGTTCGGAATGACGTTATTACTAAGATTTAATAATATTTGGAGGATTTTGCTATATAACTCCCATAAAATTTAACTGGCAATAAATCACATTTTGTAATATAATTTTCTTATCAGATTATTAATAGGTGAGAAATGGCAAAAGATATAGACACTGTTCCTATAGAGGTTATTATTTTAACAAAGGATCATGAAATTAAAGGAACTGTTCATGTTTCAAAGTATACAAAAACAAATCGTGAACTTACTGATTTATTAAATGACCGCGAAAAACGCTTTCTTGCTGTTACTAATGCTGAAATATCGCCGAGAAATTCTAATACAGCGCCTCGAAGATATAATTTTTTGGAAGTGCATATAGATTGTATTATGATAGTTCATCCTTCCAGTCAGGTTGTTTTCAGAGAATCCGTAAAATCTCAGGAGGATATTGCTCGCTTTAGAGAGTTAAGAAACAAATTAAACCAAACGAAACCGTTTTAAATTGTTCTTATAAAATTTTGCGCGATATGAGGTTTATTGTGAAATTTTTAGAGCAATGCGTTAAAGAGCCTGATACGGACTTTTATTATATATGGAAAATTATAAAAATATTTTATTAATAAATTTTGGAGGAATCGGTGATGAAATACTTTTCATGCCTGTTATTCAGAGTTTAAAAAGATCATTTTCTGATTCTAAAATTACACTTTGTCTTGAAGGAAGAAGTTCTTCATTTATAGGGCTTACTTCTTTGATTGACAATCATTTTTGCGTTGATATAAAAACTAAAAATAAATATATTGAAATGCTGAAATTATATTATAAGGCATTAACCGGCAGATATGATTTAGTTATATCATCCGGCGCAAATCCTTTAATAGCAGTATTATTATTTTTCACGGGAATAAAGACCAGAGTGGGGTATAAATCGTCAAAGTTATCGGAAAAACTTTTGACATATCCGGTGGTTTTAAATAAAAATCAATATGCTTCAAAAATGTATTTTGATCTGGTAAAACCTATAACAGGGGCAGAATTTGAATATCCCTGTATAGATATCAAAGATTCAGATAAAATACCTGATTCTGTATTAATTCACCCCGGAGTCAGTTTAATTAGTATATCAAAGAACATAATAAAAACTATATCAGCTGAAAAATGGGCATTATTAATCAAAAAGCTTCTTGAAAAAGGGAAAAAAGTATATCTTGCAGGAGGTCCCGACGATAACAAATGTATAACGCAAATACGCGAAAACCTTAAAGATTGTGATTTAACAAACTTTACTGACATGTTCGGAAAAACAAAAAATATAATTGAACTTGCACAATTAATAAAGAAATGCGAAGTATTAGTCTGTTCGGATTCTGCGCCAATGCATATAGGTGTAGCAACACAAACCAGAACAATAGCTATTTTTGGTCCGACTGATGAAAAAAAACTTTTACCGGAATCTGAAAAATATACGGCAATTAAAAATGAATCAAATTGCAGACCCTGCCTGTGGGAAAAACGCTTAACCACCTGCAATGATTTATCTTGTTTGGATATTGATATTACTAAAATTATTGAGTTGATTTAATATTGTATAGTGAAATTATTGAAAAAAACGATATTTTATGGTTTAATATCAAGGGTTCTTCGGGTTAGAAAATATATAAAATTAAATATAAAGGATAGATAGGGAGATTATATTTATGTCAGAGAGAACATTTATAGCAATTAAGCCGGACGGAGTTAAACGTAATTTAATCGGCAGAATAATTACGAGATTTGAAGAAAAAGGCTATAAAATTATCGGATTAAAATTACTGCTTCCGACTTTAGAATTGGCAGAAAAGCATTATGCAGAACATAAAGGGAAGCCTTTTTATCCGCGTTTGATTCAATATATAACTTCAGGTCCAATAGTTGCAATGGTTTTGGAAGGTGACAATGTTATAGCAGAATCAAGACGTATGATGGGCGCAACAAGACCTGAAGAAGCCGAAGCGGGAACTATAAGATTTGAATATGCAATTAATAAAGAATACAATATCATTCATGGTTCTGACTGCAAAGAAAGCGCCGAAAGAGAAATAGCAATTTATTTCAAAGAGGAAGAACTTTGCTCTAATTGGAATACAATGTTAGAAATGATAATGAATGAGAAGTAAATATTTTTCATTTGAATTATTAAAAGAGGACAAAAAGACACACGCACGTGCCGGAATTTTTCATACACCTCATGGTGATATAGAAACACCTATTTTTATGCCCGTAGGTACTCATTCTGCCGTAAAAATGCTTACTATGCACCATTTAAATGAAACCAAAGCACAAATTATTCTTTCTAATTCCTTTCATTTGTTTCTGCGTCCCGGAAATAAAATTATAAAAGAATTTGGCGGGCTTCATAAATGGATGAACTGGAACAAGCCTATTTTAACTGATTCGGGCGGTTTTCAGGTTTTTAGTCTTGCTCATTTAAATAATATAACAGAAGATGGTGTTAAATTTAAGGAGCCTAAAACCGGCAGCGAGTATTATATTAATCCTGAAATATCCATGGAAATCCAACAGGATTTAGGTTCAGATATTATAATGGTGTTTGACCAGTGTGCGCCGTATCCTTGTTCGTATGATGATGCTGTAAAGGCAATGGAAAGAACACACAGATGGCTTGATAGATGTGTTAACGCGCATACAAATGAGAATCAGGCACTTTTCCCCATTGTTCAAGGGGCTTTTTATGATGATTTGAGAAAAGAATCGGCAGATGTTATTTCTTCTTATGATGCAGTCGGTTATGCAATAGGAGGAGTAAGTGTAGGAGAGCCTGCGGACTTAAAAAATCACCTTGTTGAATATACAGCACCGCTTTTACCAAAAGACAAACCGAGATACCTTATGGGTGTCGGTACACCCATTGATTTACTTGAAGGTGTTAAGCGGGGCGTTGATATGTTTGACTGCGTTTTACCCACAAGAAATGCCCGGCATGGTTCATTTTTTACTTATGAAGGCAAAAAAAATATCAAAAATAAACAGTTTGAGAAAGATTCTCGCCCTTTAGACGATAAATGTGATTGTTATGCTTGCCAAAATCATACCAAAGCATATATCCGGCACCTTTACAGAATGGGTGAAGCAAATGCTCAAATTTTACTTTCTATTCATAATATAAGAATTTTAATTAAATTTATCCATGATATGAGAACAAGTATTCTGGAAGATAGATTTGAAGAATTTTTTGATACTTATAAAAATATATAAG
>JAJQFK010000202.1 GCA_021201175.1 Candidatus Gastranaerophilales bacterium
TATCCCTCATAAGGAAGCACAAACAAAAGGTAAAACAATAGGAACCACAGCAGGTTTTACTACCGGCAGCGCTTATGTTCTAAAAAACAGAAAAGATATTTTTGTTAACGGAATAAAAGATGGTATAGAAAAAGGAGCTAAATCCGGTCTTGAAATGTCAAATAAAAAAGCTGCTGTTATAGGGGCGGGTGTATGTGCCGCTGTTATTACTGCGGCAGCAGTTATCGGCAGAACTGTCGGTTCTTTAACAGGCAAATTAATTGATAAACATAATGATAAAAAAGATGCAAAATTGCAAGAAGCAATTTTAAAAAAAATGGAAATTGATATTGCCAAAGAATGTTTAGCTGGTAAAGGACTAAACTCGACAACTGCTTAATATTTTAACTCCAAAAATTAAGAGGAGGACTTTTTAGTCCTCCTCTTTTAGTTTTAAAATCTTTTTTAAGTATAATCCTGTGAGTGATTTCTCGTTTTGAG
Source organism: Candidatus Gastranaerophilales bacterium (assembly GCA_021201175.1). Classification (GTDB taxonomy): domain Bacteria; phylum Cyanobacteriota; class Vampirovibrionia; order Gastranaerophilales; family Gastranaerophilaceae; genus Avigastranaerophilus. Next base: position 481 of record JAJQFK010000202.1, read on the forward strand.
CGATTTGTTCAGGAGTTCCTGCGGCAACTATTGTTCCGCCGTTATCACCGCCTTCCGGTCCTAAATCAATTATATAATCTGCTGTTTTTATCAAATCAAGATTATGTTCTATTATTAAAATTGTATTACCGGCATCAGCAAGTTTATTTATTATTTTTAAAAGTTTATCCAAATCGTACCAGTGCAGTCCCACGGTGGGTTCATCCAGAAGGTACAATGTTTTACCGGTAGCACGCTTATTTAATTCACTTGCCAGTTTAATCCTCTGTGCTTCACCGCCAGACAAAGTTGTAGCACTCTGCCCGAGTTTCATATACCCTAAACCGACGTCATTTAATGTTTGGAGTCGAGTTTTAATTTTTGGAACACTATCAAAAAAATCAAGTGCTTCTGCTATACTCATTTCCAGAACTTCGGAAATATTTTTGCCTTTATATTTTACTTCCAATGTTTCTCTGTTATAACGTTGTCCTTTACAAACATTGCATTTAATATATACATCAGAAAGGAAGTTCATTTCAATTCTTGTAAGTCCATCGCCCTTGCAGGCTTCACAGCGTCCGCCTTTAACATTAAAACTGAATCTTCCGGCTTTATATCCTCTTACTTTTGCTTCTTGAGTCTTAGCAAAAAGCTCGCGTATATGTGTAAATACATCTGTATATGTTGCAGGGTTTGACCTTGGAGTCCTGCCTATCGGAGATTGGTCAATACAAATAACCTTATCTATATTTTCAAACCCGTCGATTCTGTCGACTCCTTGCGGTTTTGGCTTATTTTTGTTGAGTTTATGAACGGAATACTGATATATAATATCATTCATAAGCGTTGATTTTCCGCTTCCTGATACTCCTGTTAACACTGCAACCTTACCAAGAGGTATAGTTACATCGATATTTTTAAGATTATTTTTATGGGCATTTCTAACTACAAGATAATTCCCATTACCTTCGCGTCTTTTTTTAGGAACCGGAATATATCTTTCTCCGCTTAAATATTGTCCGGTTAATGACTCTTTTGTTTTAATAATATCTTCTAATGTTCCCTGTGCAATAATATTACCTCCGTTTAATCCGGCATGCACACCTATATCAACGATATAATCAGCATTTCTGATTGTATCTTCGTCATGTTCAACTACTATTAAAGTATTACCAAGATTCCTGAGTCTTATTAAAGTTTTAATTAACATATCATTATTATACTGATGAAGTCCGATAGACGGTTCATCAAGTACATATAAAACCCCCGAAAGCCCGCTGCCTATTTGTGTCGCAAGTCGAATTCTTTGTGCTTCGCCTCCGGAGAGTGTTCCGGACATTCTGGCAAGGTTGAGATAGCTTAATCCTACATCAAGCATAAATTTTAATCTGGCACGAATTTCTTCCAGAATCTGCTTAGCTATAGTTAATTTATAATCATCAAGTTCAAGATATAAATCCGAAAAAAATTTATATGCATCCTTAATAGATAACATACAAACATCATAAATATTTTTTCCGGCGATTGTAACAGCAAGCGGAAACGGTTTTAACCTTGCTCCTTTACATTCGCTGCAAGGAATTTGCGACATATATTCCTGAATATAATCTCTGACCTCATCAGACGATGATTCATTATATTTATTCATGAAATACGGAATAACTCCCGAAAAAGGGCGCATTCTTGTAATATAATGCTCTGTTCCGAACTCTTTATATCTTAATTTTATACATTCTTTTCCGCTTCCGTATAATATAATATCTTTCTGATTTTGGGGTAATTCTTCAAACGGAGTATCCATATTTATACCGTAATGATTTGCGACACACGTTAAAACATCAAGATAATACGGGTTTCCGGTTTTTGCCCACGGATAAATTGCTCCTTGTTTTAGAGATTTAGTTTTATCAGGAATTAATAAATCCGGATCCATTTCATAATGAGCGCCAAGCCCGGAACATGCCGGACATGCCCCATACGGATTATTAAAGCTGAAAATTCGCGGGGCGAGTTCTTCAAAACTCAAATTACAGTTCGGACAAGCGAGTTTTTCGGAGAATATCATTTCTTTTCCGCCGATTACATCAACAATCAGCAATCCGCCTGATTTTTCCAAAGCTATCTGGGCGCTGTCAGTAAGTCTTGATTTAGCTGTTTCTTTTATTACAAGTCTGTCAACAACCACTTCAATAGTATGTTTTTGAGTTTTATTTAATTCCGGTTCATCTTCATCAAGATTGTAAATCTGACCGTCAATTCTAACCCTGACAAAGCCTTCCTGTTTTAATTCTTCAAGCAGATTTATATATTCGCCTTTCTTCCCTCTTATTACAGGAGCAAGAAGCTGTATTTTTGTGCCCGTAGGCAGCATAAATATTTTATCTACAATTTCATCAATTGATTGAGGGGCAATTTCACTACCGCACTCAGGACAATGAGGGGTTCCGATTCGTGCAAACAAAAGCCTTAAATAGTCGTATATTTCAGTAACGGTTCCGACTGTAGAACGCGTATTATTACTCGTTGATTTTTGGTCTATAGAAATTGCCGGAGATAATCCTTCAATACTTTCTACATCAGGCTTATCCAGCTGCCCGAGAAATTGTCGTGCATAGTTTGATAAGCTTTCTACATATCTTCTTTGACCTTCGGCAAAAATTGTATCAAAAGCAAGCGAACTCTTACCCGAGCCCGATATACCGGTAAATACAATAAGTTCATTTTTCGGAAGTTCTAAACTTACATTTTTAAGATTATGCTGATTCGCTTTTCGTATAATTATTTTGTCATTCATAACAACATTATTACAC
>JAJQFK010000245.1 GCA_021201175.1 Candidatus Gastranaerophilales bacterium
ATATGTACCTTCTTCCTAAATGGGAAAAGATAGATTCTCGCTCCTATGTTAAATCAGACAGTTTCTTTTCCAAAAAATGTATTAATTTAAATTTATATAGAAAATTCTCATCCAGAAATATATTGGAAAAATATTCTATTAAAACAGATGATGAAAAAACTCTTGCGAATATGGATTTAAAAATATACAAAGATTGTGTATTTATCATAAATTTAGATATAAAAACAAATTCAAATTTAAAACAAATAATGGAATATTTACTTCAGGCAGCAGCAGAGAAAGCTTTATATAATACGACAGAAAAAACAGTATGTATAGGTCTTTCTTTCCCTTTTATCTTAAAAAACAAAATCAAACATATTTTAATTGATAACGGTTTTGCTGCTCAGGAAAATCAAAGCGATTATGAAAAAGCCATGTTCGGTGAAAATTATATTTTAAATACTGCAAATAGTGATTTTTGGAATAAACAAATCAAACAAAATCCGATATTTATCAACAAGTAAGTCTTAAAACTTCATATATATATATGATTTGATAATTGTTCTTTATGCTTACAATTAGTTATAGCGAGTTCTATAGCTTTTTCCGGAGAGAATAATGAGTAATGCAAGCGGGAGCAATTCATATAGTAATATTAAAAGACTTTCTGATGATGAATTAGAAAGTTTATGGAGTGCTTATCTTGCAGATAAAACTAACAAAAAACTAAGAGATGAAATTATAGTTCAATATATATATCTCACAAAATATGTAATAGGCAGAATAAAAATGAATCTGCCCTCTAATTTTACAATAGAAGATATAACAAGTTACGGTGTTGAAGGACTAATAGATGCCATTGAAAAGTTTTCACCGGAAAAAGGTGCGCATTTTGAAACTTATGCTATTACGAGGATTAAAGGTGCAATAATAGACAAAATTCGTTCTCAAGATTGGCTTCCGAGAAGTACAAGAAAAAAAATTAAAGAAATTAAAGATACAGTCGAAACTTTAAAACAAAAATTAGGCAGAGTACCAACAACACAGGAAATTGCTGCCTGTTTAGGAATAGAAACAGAAAAAGTAGTTGCCACATTATCTGATGATACTTCCGTCGGTTCTTTATATGACAAAAAATATTCAGGCGATGAAGGAGTAGAAATAATTGATACATTAGAGGACACTAATCTTGTAAATCCACTTGAAAAACTGGAAGAAAAAGATGTAAAGCATGAATTATATTCTGCATTAAAGCAGCTTCCCATGCGTGAAAGAATGGTTATGGTACTTTATTATCATGAAAATATGACTCTTAAAGAAATAGGCGTAAATATTAATGTTTCTGAATCCAGAGTATGTCAGATACATGCTCAGGCTATTATGAAATTAAGAAACATTCTTAATCAAAGCAAAATCGAACAATAAAACTGATAATGTTATTTTTGCGCCAAAAGCATCCTTGCAATTCACATCATTGTTGGACAAGTATACACAACTGACAAGTTGCCCATCGGGGTTAAAAATCTGTAAAAAAGTGGTATAATGATTATGCAGGAGCATTGATTATGACTAAATATTATTCAGATGATTACACGGTTCTTAAAGTTGAAGATAATGGCGAACAGTACCTTTATTACAAATCATCCGACAGTTGGAAACCTGTAATAAAAAAACGTGATATTGAATACCTTTTAGCTTGGAACGACAGCTTTATAGAATGTGAAAATATGAAAGATGTAGAATATTTCAAGAGTGGTTCTTGTTTATAAGGTTTTCTTTTGTAATTTTTTCAATTCCCTTTGGCGTTTTATAACCTTTAGCTATTTGTTTCATCTCATTACTGTATTGCTGTGCTTTTACTTTGTCTGTATTCTCGACATCCCGCCACTTTTCATAAGTTTTATGTAAAGGCTCTTTAATTGCAAAATTTGCTTTATCGTGAAATTGCAGTTCATATTTTTGACCGCTTGGGCTTATCATTTGAGCCATTACATCCCTATATGGGTTATTTTTATTTGCTGTAAGCCACTTATTTTTTATTTTAGATATTGTATGTCCTTTTTGTTGTAATTTATCAAGGGTTGTTTCTATATTCTTTGTTAAATCCTCGCCCTTTTTCGTTATTTGAGTATAACGGACAGTGTCATAAAATCTGCTTGCCACTTCCTTATCTGTCAAATTTTTATACTCTGGGTTTTCTGCTCTATCTCTTTCAATCTTGTTTTTAATAGAGGCTTCGGACTTTAATCTGTGGTCAAGCCCTGTTAGTTCTGCTCCCGTGGATTTTGTTATTTCTTGCAGGTCTTTTGTTATTTTCGGTTCTGCCTGTTTTGCTTTCTCTATAACTTCTTGAACATTCCTGGAGGTTTTTTCTTGTTTTTCTTCTTTGCTGCCGTTTGAATTTCCGCCGCCTGTGCTAGAAAATTTCCCCTCATCATCTCTCGGATGTTCTGACTCATTCCATTCATCAAGACTCTTAAAAGGGTTTTGCTCGTTTGAGCTACCCCCAAAGTCATTAAACGGATTTTCTGTTTCTTCCATTTCCTCTGACAATGCGTTATATCCTGAATTTACATCCTCTCTTAATACTCCCCTTACTTCATCGGGTGATACTACACCTGCTTGTATGTAGTTCATATCGGTTCTTGAGTTAATTTCCTTTATTTCCGCACGTTCTTTTTCCGTAGGTGTGTCTATCGGTTCAAATACGCATGTATATTCTTTTTCTATGTCATATAATGACTTAGCAAGCAGTTTATAGTGCATGTTTAATATCGGGCAAAAATCAGCATTCTGTATTGATAATAATAGCTTTGAATAGTTTTTATCCTCTAAACTTCCTGATGATTGCCAGCCTTTTGGAGAAGTTTCCAAAAGCCTTGCACTTTGAACACCTGATATGGCTGCTACAATCTGAAAACCTAACATTGTTACAGAATCAAAATCAGTTAATGAAGTATCTATTTGTCCTATTTTCTGCTCACGTCCTACAAATAACCACCCCCAATTATTACGCAATCTTGAAACAAGGTCTAAAGTTTTTGAAAGGGTATCACTATTATTTATGAACTGGTTTAAATTGCCCTCGATATAATTTAACCGTTTGGATTGTGCAAGCATTGGGGCTTCTTTTGCCGTTTTATCAGCTGCATAAACCTGCTCATATAATAATTACGAACTTATTCAGGCGCGAATTTAATATTAAGAATTGTTAACGTTTTTAATCCTGTCGCGCAATTATATAAAAAATATTGTTTTTATATATATTTAGTATATAAAAAGAATATG
>JAJQFK010000075.1 GCA_021201175.1 Candidatus Gastranaerophilales bacterium
CTTGTGCACCTATTCCGTTTTTGACAAATCCTGTAGATGTTTTTGCAAAATCAGCCCCTGCTCCGGCAAGAATTTCGCAAGCCTTTATTATTTCTTCTTTTGTAAGCAAATCTGTTTCTATAATAACTTTAAGCGGAGTATTGCCGCAGGATTTTTTTACGGTTTCTATATCCTTTTTTGTATAATCATATTCTTTATCTTTTAGAGATTGAATATTAATAACCATATCGACCTCATCAGCGCCGCATTTTATTGCCTGTTCCGCTTCAAATGCTTTAACGCTGCTTAAACACGCTCCTAAAGGGAATCCAATAACTGTTACAACTTTAATATCGGTATTTTTTAAATAATCCTTTACGAATTTTACATTAGCACTATTTATGCAGACTCCGAAAAAGTTATATTTTTTAGCTTCCTCTAAAAGATTTATAATATCGTTTTTTTGTGCCTCCGGTTTAAGGAGTGTATGTTCTATATAATTTGCCAATTCCATTGCTATCTTATACTTTCTAATATCTGCCCCGTTTTGAATTGTTTGGGCGAATAATACTCTATGTATTTTTTTAAAAGATTTATACAAACATTACATATTTTTTCAGTTGCAAGTTTATCATATATGGTTTCGGTTGTAAAATCCTCTATAAGTAATGTCTGCAAAAATTCTATAATTTTATACGGTACTTTTACTTTTTTTATTACATTTTCGCTGCAGCTGTCACATAATATTCCGCCATTTTCTATTGAAAAGAAAACCATATCTTTTTTTAATATTTTTGAACATTTAATACAATTTTTAAACTCAATTGAATAGCCTGTTATATCCATAATCTTTAATTGAAATCTAATAACAAACAACATTGCCTGTGTTTTTGTATCAGCTTTTGATAAACTTTCCAAAAGTTTATAAAATAAATCAAAAATTTCTTTACTGTTCGGATCGTTTTCAATTCCAAAATTACTAACTATTTCACAACAGTACATAGCATAAAAAAGCTTATTTATATCCTGTCTGAGGCTAAAAAATGTATTTAATGCTTCTGCCTGACAAATTGTATCAAGATTTCTGCCTTTAGCAAGCATCATTTTATTTGCAACAAGCAAATCCATTCTGCCGCCTAATCGGCTTGTCATTTTTTTTAAACCCTTTGCAACACCCTTAATAATCCCCTTTTCCTTTGAATACATGACAATAATTTTATCAGATTCACTTATGTTATAGGATTTTAAGTTGATTACATTTGTAGTAAATTGTTCTTTCATACTATTGGCTTGTTCCGGTGAAAGCGCCCCTTATATAATGCATAAGTTCATTTTTATTATCTGTATGTTCAAGGGCTGTTTCTTTAGTTATCAAACCTCGTTTTAACAAATTAAATAAACACATGTTGAAAGTGAACATATCATCATGAGCACCTTTTTGAACCATTTTGTGTATTTCATCCAATTCATCTTTAAGAATAAAATCTTTTATAGTCGGAGTTGTAAATAAGACTTCCAAAGCCGGAATTCTGCCCTTGCCTGAGGCATTAAGCAATAATCTTTGAGAAATTGACCCTCTGAATAATTCTGCAAACTGCAAACGAACAACTTCTCTTTCTGCCGGCGGGAAGAAACTTAATATACGGTTAATTGTTTGAACAGCATTATAAGTATGCAGTGTAGCAAATACAAGGTGTCCTGTTTCTGCTGCATGCAGAGCACTCTGCACTGTATCCATATCTCTTATTTCACCAATAAGTATTACATCAGGATCCTGTCTTAAAGCATATTTTAATCCGTCAATGTAGCTTCCTGTATCTATTCCTATCTGTCTTTGAGTAAATATTGATTTATTACTTTTATAAATATATTCAATAGGATCCTCAATTGTAACAATATGTTTATTACGCGTATTGTTTATATAATCTAATATGGAAGCAATAGTCGTAGATTTTCCGCTTCCTGCAACACCTGTAACCAAAACAATTCCGTTTTCAAAATGTGAAAATTTTTCAACACATGCCGGTAAATTCAGTTCTTTAAAAGATGGAATTTTGTATGAAACAAGTCTGACCGTCATAGAATGATATCCGAAAGACATTGCGACATTGACTCTGAAACGGCATACGCCTTCAATTTCATAGGGGAAATCAGAATCAAACGAGTTCAATGCTCTTTCTCTCATTGAAACAGGCGCCATTACTTCAATTGCTTTTGCCATATCTTCTTCTGTAACTATGGGGAGATTAGTCTTTATAATTTTACCGTCTACTCTAAATGCGGGAACTTCGTTCACAATAAAGTGAAGGTCTGATGCGCCGATTTCTATAGCATTTTGAAGTAAATTATTTATATCGTGATTTATCATTTATTTCTCCGAATCTTTGATAATTGTATATTCTGTTTTATTTTTTCTTTTTGTTTTTCTTGGATTTTCCTTCATTATTTGATGAATCATCGGAATTTGATTCGTCAGATATAGCGCCGAGGTTATTCTTTTTGGAATATAGCGTTATATCAAGGTTGATTAATAAATAATCAGTATTTCCTGAAAAAGCGGTTACATTCATTTTAGAGATAGATGACAGATATTGAAACTTATCATTTATATCTGTTAAAAAAGTTAATAACTGCTGATAAGTACCAACGAAGAAAAACTTTAACCGGCAAACGTTATATTCGTTAGGTTTAATTGCATACAAAGGATCGGAAGCCGGCTGCATTTCGTATTCAATTGAACGAATTAATAAACCGCTGTTTTGAGCCTGTTCAATAATATTTTCAAACATATTGCCAAAAATACCGAGATTAGGATTGTTAGGCTCAAAGGCACTCTGAAAAATAGGCTTGATTGTTTTCATTTTTGCTTGTTCTTCTCTTGCCTTTTGCTCCGCCTGATCAGCTTCTATTGTAAGCTGTTGTATTTCCTTTTCCAAAGAAGCAGTATTGTTGTCGCCGAACCCCTTTGATGCATTTTGTACAAATACAAACACAATTGCTACAAAAATCGCTATAGCTGCTATAATTATTACCGGAACTAATTGTGCTAAACTTTTTTTATTCATAATGACCTCTTATTCATAAAATAAAACTATATTACCGGAGAAGGCGGAGGTGTTAAGCTTCCGTCGCCGCTTCCGGAACTGCTGTTTTTTGTCAAATAAATATTCTCATTCAAATCTACTTCTGTTTTTGAGGTTTTAATTTCAAAAGTAAATCCGTTTGGAATTTTTGTAGGAGCGAAATCACTTGAAGAATTTACAGACAGTTTAGTAAC
>JAJQFK010000264.1 GCA_021201175.1 Candidatus Gastranaerophilales bacterium
GTGAGTTCACCCGCTCGGGTTGAGCGTTACAATTGATTAATGAACGAAGTTCTACAGCACAAGTTTTTTGAAACTTTTTAAAAAAGTTTCCCCGTCCGGAGGACAAAATTTGAATTTAAATTAAGTTTAAATAAGCAATATACAAAAGATTTTGCTTTTGTTTCAAACTTATTCTTTTATAGGTTGTTTAATATTTATCCGTGTAAAATATTTCACGCTTGCTAGTCTTAGATATGGTAGAGATTGCCGCGCCGTTTTACAGTAGTTTAACTTGAATATAAAGTGTTGATTCAAATTACTTAAAAAGCTCGCAATGGACGTAGTAGTTGCAGTTGCAAGGTTGCGATTTTCTCAATATTCCTACGTTATAGGCACATTGAAGAACACCGGAATTGAACAAACTTTTGTAAAGAAAATTATTTTATGTATTGACACTTGAACAATTGTTCATATATAATAACTTTATAACAGGATTTTACGGCTTAATAGGAGAACAATATGTGCGAACATTGTATAGAGGATTCAAATCATCTGCACCATAATCATGAAGAAGAACATGAGCATGAAGAAAATATTAGTTTTCACAGAATAATTCTTTCGGTGGTTTTATTAATGATTGCGTTTTTTTGCCCCAAAGAGAGCCTTTTTAAAATTATTTTCTTCACTATTGCATATTTAACTGCCGGTTACAGCGTAATTTTAGACTCCTTAAAAAATATAATACACGGCAAAGTTTTTGATGAAAACTTTTTAATGAGCATTGCCGCTACGGGAGCTTTTATAATCGGAGAATATGCAGAAGCAGTTGCGGTTATGCTGTTGTATATTCTTGGAGAATATTTTCAACACAAAGCAGTTCATGAATCACGCAGTTCTATATCAAAATTAATGAATATTAAACCGGAATATGCAAATGTCGAGGTAAACGGGCAATTAAATAAAACCGCTCCTGAAAAAGTCTGCGTTAATGATACAATTGTTATTTCGGCAGGAGAAAAGATTCCGCTGGACGGGGTCATTATTTACGGAAATTCCTACATCGATACAGCCTCTTTAACGGGAGAAAGCAGTGCTGTTTATGTAAAAGAAGGAGATGAAGTTTTAAGCGGTACCATTAATAAAAACGGTTTAATTAAAATTCGCGTAACTAAGTTATACAAAGATTCTACTGTTGCAAAAATTTTGGAACTTATTGAAAATGCTTCTCATAAAAAATCACGCACAGAAAAATTTATTACTAAATTTGCTAAATATTACACTCCATGCGTTGTAATTTTTGCACTAATGCTTATACTTGTGCCTTTTGTATTTCCTGTGTTCGGTACGGTAAAAATTTGGGTAGAAAAGGCATTGACTTTTCTTGTAATATCTTGCCCGTGTGCGCTTGTACTATCCGTACCATTAACATTTTTCGGAGGAATCGGCGGAGCTTCAAGCTGTGGTATTCTTATTAAAGGCAGTAATTATATGGAAGCTTTATCAAAGGCAGAATATGTTTTACTGGATAAAACAGGAACACTTACAAAAGGAACATTTGAAATAACAGAAGTTTTGCCCGAAAATGGAATTTCAAAAGAAGAATTAATTGAAACGGCAGCACTTGCGGAATATTATTCACTTCATCCGATTGCAGTATCTTTAAAAAATGCTTGCGCTAAAAAATATACTCCTGAGGATATAATTTCTTATGAAGAATTATCCGGATTAGGAGTAAAGACCGTAACAAAAAAAGGAACTATACTTGCCGGCAATAGTCAACTCATTCCAGATATTGATGAAAAAGAAAAAAATAACATTGAAAGAGGCACACAGGTAAATATTTCATTAGATTCAAAATATATCGGCAAGATTGTTATTTCAGATGAATTGAAACCAACTGCCAAATGTGCTGTAGATAATCTTAAAAAATTAGTCAAAAATATAATAATGCTTACGGGAGATAATTGCAAAAAAGCTTCATTTATTGCACAGGAAGCCGGAATAAATGAATATTATTATTCATTGCTTCCTGATGAAAAAGTAAAAAAATTGGAAGAAATATTAGAAATCTCACACGGAAGTGTTATTTTTGCCGGTGACGGAATAAATGACGCGCCGGTTTTAATGCGTGCAGATGTCGGAATCGCAATGGGAAATATAGGTTCTGATTCAGCTATTGAGGCTGCTGATGTTGTTATATCTGATGATAATCCGCAAAAAATATGCACTGCAATAAAAATTGCAAAAAAAACGATGAGAATTGCAAAACAAAACATTATTCTGGCTATAGGTATTAAGATATTATTTTTGATTCTTTGTGTCTTTGGAATGATGACAATGTGGGGTGCAGTATTTGCTGATGTCGGAGTTACATTTGCCGCTGTTATTAATTCTTTAAGAACATTGAAAGTCAAATAGTATTTATATTATAATCTTCTTATGTTAAGACAATTTTTACCGGTAATATTACTTACAATTTCTAATGTATTTATGACCTTTGCGTGGTATGGACATTTAAAATATAAAAATACCGCGCTGTGGGTTGTAATACTTGTAAGTTGGGGAATCGCATTCTTAGAGTATTGTTTTCAAGTTCCGGCAAACAGAATCGGACATGAATATTTTTCTGCTGCACAGCTCAAAACAATGCAGGAAGTTATAACTTTAGTTGTATTTAGTATATTTTCCGTTATGTATCTCAAAGAAGAATTTCGGTGGAACTATCTTGTAGGTTTTTTATTTATAATACTTGCAGTATTTTTTATATTTAAAAAATGGTAATTTGAAGTGATAAAAATTATATAAAAAAGGGAACGAAAATCTTTTCGTTCCCTATAGTATTTAGGAGAAATTACTATTACTTTTTATCAAACATTTGTTTTAAACCGTCTACTGAACTTAATATACCGGTAGCTTCATAAGGCATATAAACTATCTTGTTATTTTCTCCTGATGTAATATTAGTAAGTGTTTCAAGATATTTCATAGCAATCAAATACTGATCGGGTTTACCGCTGCCGGCGAGAGCAGTAATAATTCTGTTTATTGCTTCTTTTTCAGCATCTGCTTCAATAACACGCGCTTGAGCAATACCCTCTGCTCTTAAGATTTCAGCCTGCCTTTCAGCTTCCGCCTTTAATATTTCCGCCTGTTTTTGACCTTGAGCTTTGTTTATTGCCGCTTCTTTTTCACCTTCTGCTTTTAATACAGCCGCTTTTTTTATACCCTCTGCTTCAAGAATTGTAGCACGTCTGTCT
>JAJQFK010000015.1 GCA_021201175.1 Candidatus Gastranaerophilales bacterium
TTTGCGAGGAGTGTAACGACGAAGCAAACCAGTCCTAAAGATGGCAGAGATTGCCGCGCCGATAAATCGGCTCGCAAGGACGCTGTAAACCTTCGGTCGAACACTCTCGCAACGCGCAAATCTGCATTTACTTTAGCGGAAGTTCTCATCACCCTTGTTATTATCGGAATAGTTGCAGCAATAACCGTTCCGACTCTTATGGCTAATTACAGGAAACAAGAAGTTTCTTCAAGATTGAAAAAGTTTTATTCCACCCTTTCAAATGCCGTAAGGCTTGCAGATATGGAGAATCCGGGGTTTATTAAATCAACTTGTTCAGCAAGATACAAAGATTTTGGACAATGGTGGAATAATAATCTTGGCAAATACATGCCGGTTGAAGAAAAAAATAATACAACTTACAAATTTTCCAGCGGAAGTGCAACTAACGCAACAAATCCTTCAAAGCTTTATGTCTTAAACGACGGTACAATGTTTATTAGTTATAATAACTCCGGTTACAATGTTACAGTGAAATTTCTCTTTGATATAAACGGGGAAAAGGCGCCAAATGTAATAGGAAAAGATATATTTGTTTTCTCTATCGGGGATAGATACGGTTCTACAGATAGCCGTGCCATAGCAAAAGGTGTATTTGTTTGCGCCGATTCGGGTTTTTGCGGGCTTAAATATTATAACAGTACAAGAGATGTTTTGTTGAAAAATTGTTCTTCTCACTATATTTCTGATTCCTGTACTAAATTACTCCAGACTGACGGCTGGCAAGTAAAGGATGATTACCCGCTTGCGATATAATAAAATTCAATAAATCTTTTTTACGGTAATTGTTTTCGTGCAAAAATTGCACGAAAACAACTATTAATAATACATCTCGTGAAATGTCGAAATTTTGTGTTTGAACCTTCTTATGGCGACTCCAAATATAGCTATAACAATAAAAAAAGCGTTCCAACCTTTAGTTAAATCGCCCTTAGAAAAAATAGCTGGGGGGAGACTCGAACTCCCAACCTCTCGGGTATGAGCCGAACGCTCTGACCAGTTGAGCTACCCAGCCAAAAGATTACTAAAACATTATCATATACACAAAGAAAAATTACAATACTTTTTTTATATTTAATTTGTATTATATTTTTTACCTTAATACACTAGTTAATTTGCGCTAATTTTTCCAATTTTAGCTTTTGGTCGTGAGCCATAAGTAAATTAATCAATTCATCTAAATCGCCGTCAATAACCGTCCAAACATTAAGATTTTGACCTATTCTGTGATCTGTTAATCTGCCTTGAGGGAAATTATAGGTTCTTATTCTCTCGGAACGGTCGCCGGTACCGACTTGAGAACGTCTAAGGTCAGTAACTTCCTTCATTTGTTTTTGCACTTCCATGTCATAAAGTTTAGCCTTTAATATTTGAAGTGCTCTTTCTTTATTTTGAAGCTGAGAACGTTCTTCTGTACAGAAAATCATAATGCCTGTGGGCTTATGAAAGACTCTTGCAGCCGTTTCAACTTTATTAACATTTTGACCGCCTGCCCCGCCTGAACGTGCCGTTGTTATTTCAATATCGTTCATATTAAGTTCTATTTCGACATCATCAACTTCCGGCATAACTGCAACAGTAGCAGTTGAAGTATGAACCCTTCCTTGAGATTCTGTAGCGGGAACTCTTTGAACGCGGTGTACGCCGGATTCATATTTAAGTTTTGAATATATACTATCCCCTTTTATAGAGATAATTGCTTCTGAAACTCCGCCTGCTTCACAATCTGTTTTACTTAATATTTGAGTTTGCCAGCCTTGTTTATCGGCATAGCGAAGGTACATTCTCATTAAGTCGCCTGCAAAAATATTCGCTTCATCACCGCCGGCAGAACCTCTTATTTCAAGCATAATATCTTTATCATCCATAGGGTCGCGAGGGAGAAGAAGAACTTTCATTTTTTCTTCCAATTCTTCCATTTTTGATTCATTTTCCGAAATTTCAGAATGTAAAAATGCCCTCATAGTTTCATCAGATTCATTTTTTAAAAGCTCTTTGGCGTCGATTACCGCTTGTTCGGCATTCTTCCAGTTATGATATACTTCAACGGTTTCTTCCATTGATTTTCTTTGCTTAGAAAGTGTCTTGAATCTGTTATAATCCTGAATCACTTCGGGATCAGACAGAATTTGACCAAGTTCTGTATATTTATTTTCTATTTGAAGTATTTTATCAAGCATATCTTTCATAATAAATTATCCTTTAACCGGCATTCTGCCGCATGATTTATCCTCATCGCAATAACCGAACCTTTCGCATTTTGGCACAAGATAATCTTTAAGCCAGGGTTCTTCTTTTATAAGTTCATCACACATTCTTTTTACAAGGATTCGTATTTCTTTTTGAGCTCTGGTACAAAGTCTTAAGTTAGCAAGATGAATTAACTCCCTAAGATTTAAACTTGCGACCATAGAAGTAGAAGCTGCATTAGGGAGTACAGCTCTGGCATCTTCTGCGGGTATTCCGGTTTCTGTAAGTTCAATATAAAATTTTGAAATTTCAGACATTAACACATTAAATTTCCGGTTTAAATCAGGGTTATTTTCGATGGATTCCGGAATAAGGAAATCAAATTGACCTTTTTCTTTAACATAGCGCTGCGATTTTTGCGAAAAAGACATGTGTCTGTGCCTTACAAGCTGATGAGAACATGCTCTTGATATATTACTTATTGCAAAACTCACCTGAATATGTTCAATTGTAGAGTAGTGTCCGGAAGAAACAACCTTATTTATTAGTTTCAACATTTTTTCTTCATTTTGAGCAGAATCGCAATCATATATATTAAGAGGCGAATCGGCACTATAACATGTGCGGCAAGCAGTGTAAATTGTTTTCAACATATTATCAGGCTTCGATATTAACCTTACCTGTGCATATTTATCTTGCAGCATTTCAAACTCCCTAAAACCCTAATAAAAAAATATATTCTGACTGACTTATAATAAGACAGTCAAAAATGCAGTGCCAAAAACAGCACTGCATTTTAAAGCTATTTTTGTTGATAACGTTTTTTGAATTTTTCAATACGTCCTTCTGTATCTACAATCTTTTGATTACCGGTGTAGAACGGATGGCAGTGGTTACAAATTTCAACGGTTATATCTTCTTGTACTGAACCTGTTTCAATTTCGTTACCGCATACACATTTTATAACTGTCTTTTTGTATTCCGGATGTATACCTTTTTTCATT
>JAJQFK010000150.1 GCA_021201175.1 Candidatus Gastranaerophilales bacterium
GTATTGAGATTTTCTTTTAATTTTTCACTTATTCCGGCTTTGAGAAAATTTTCTATTTTCTTTTTTTTTATTGCTTTTTCCAGACATTCTTTATTTTTACATATATATACAGAACGCCCGATTATTTCGGAGTTATAATTTAATTTTATCTCCTGCGTTTTATAATCTTTTGTTATTCTTATCAAATCCGACTTATCTTTAAATGCTCTGCAGGAAACACATTGTCTTAAAAATTTATCTTTTCTGCTCAAATTCTTAACACCTCATTTGCTTCATCATTTATTTCTGCCTTTAATTTGTCGTTAATACATAGATAGTTTATATATTCAATCAGATTTCTTTTTGCCATGTTCAATGTAGAAGCAGTACTTGTATATATGATATTATCTTCATCTTCACTTTGTATAAAATCATTTTCTTCATCTTGTATATTTTGCAAGCATGATTTTTTTACGGCAATACTATAAGAATGTTTCTGCGTTAAGTTTATATAATCGTAATTATCTGCCATACAAGAATTTGCACAATCATAAAGTATTTTGAATAAATCTTCATCTAATAATGACAAAAACGATTGAAAATCATAACTCTGGAACCCATTATAAAATTCAAGAATTTGAAAATTTTCCCGATTAAGTTTTATTTTTAATCCTAATATACCCGTATAATTGTCCTCATATTTTGTTATATCATCCAGAAGCGGGTATACCGCTTTTTTTAATATGCTCATTATAATATTTACGTTTACTTTTTCAGAACATGCCTTTAATATCGTTAAATTTTCTTTTTCCGTTCTTTCTACGGAAATTAAAGGAAGTGCATTATATCCGTCTGTTAAAAAATATATATATACAGGTGGTGTATCAATATAATTTTCTATTATTATTTTTTCATTACCGTTTTCAAATATTTTTTGAAGCCCCGCTTTCGCTTTGGAAAAACTGCCATATTTTTCTGTTATTCTTTCAATGACTACAAAATCATTTTTTATTACTATAGGGAATTTTGACCTGCGAATATAATCTACCGCAATATTCTCGCGGTCGAATATGCCGAATTTAGGAGTATTAATTTTTAATTTGTACATTATTTTTTTTGCAATGCTATTAAAATATGTGATTCTTGCAGATTCTGCCAGCGGTGAAAATACTGTTATATTCTCTTTCCTTAATCTGTCTGCAATTCCGTTTATTATTGCAATTTGCGATACGGCTATTACAAAATTAATTCCGTTATTTTTTACAAATTCACAAATTGATTCTATATCATTTTCTTTGATTTTTACGTTTGTCCAACTATCTGTAACATCAGATTCTTCTGATGTCATAAATATATCAAAATCGCTATTTTGTAGTTTTATATATTGAGCTGTTAAAACAGCGTTTATATCAGAACCTGCAATTAATATTTTCATCTTTATACTAAATCTTTTCTTAACTCTGCTGCACCTTTTAAATATACATGTTTTATCCGGTTTTGTTCAAGATTTGTATTTATTACAATTAATATTCTTAAACATTTTGAAATAGAATTTTCAATTCTTAATTCATTTGTACATAACATTGGTACATATTTCCAATCCAAAAATTCTTCGCGGGCAATTTTTGCCGGATAAACACAATCAATATCACCGGTCAATGTAAAAATAACATAAGATATATCTTCATCTTTAAAAGAATTTTGCTTTTTTATTTCCGAGATTATTTCTTTTACTCCGCTTCTTACACATTGTTCATTGTTTGCCTCAATTGTTATAGCCCCTCTTATACCTCGTTGAAACATTTTATTCTCCCATTCCCATTAATGATTGCGGTTTGATTTTAGCACCGTTGGCATAATCAAAGGCATTCATTGTATTTTTACTTTCCGGCTTTACCTTTGTAATGAGTACGCAGCCTTTGCCTGTACATACACATATTCCGGATTTTGATATATCTGTTATTTCCCCCGGCATGCCTGGTGCCGGTTTATTTACAATTCTGGTTTCTATAATTTTCAACAACTTCCCGTTTACAAACGTAAATGCCCCCGGAAAATCAACCATAGAACGGACTTGATTATGGATACAATAAGCTTCTTTTGTCCAGTCTATACCGCCGTCGAGTTTTGTAAATTTTGCCGCATAAGTAACTTCTTGTTCATTTTGTTTTTTGGGGTTTATTGAACCGTTATATAGCCCCTTTACGGTTGAATAAATAAGTTCCGGAGATTTTTTACTTATAATTTCTTTCAGTTCTAAATCTGTCATATTTTCTGTAATATCGATTTCTTCCGTTTGACATATATCGCCGGCATCAAGTTCCTTTACGGTTAGCATTGTAGTTATCCCCGTTACTTTATCCCCGTTATATATACATCTTTGTATCGGATTTGCGCCCCTGTATTTAGGAAGTAATGAAGCATGAAGATTTACGGTTGCATATTTCGGAATATTAAGAACTTCCTGTGAAAGAATCTGCCCGAACGCAAATGTTATGAAAAAATCAGGATTCATATTTTTTAATTTTTGAACTAATTCAATATCTTTACTTATTTTTTCAGTCTGAAAGCAGGTTATATTGTTTTTTAATGCACAATCCTTAACAGGAGGAAATGTAAGTTTATTCCCTCTGCCTTTTGGACGGTCAGGCTGTGTTATAACCGCTTGAAGTTCAATATCCTCAAGATTATTTAAATATTCAAGACTCTTTACCGCTATTTCCGGAGTCGCCATATAAACTATTTTAATCAATTATCTTCTCCGCTCTGATTCTTTGCGATTTCTTCTTCCATTTCTTTTTCATCAAGTATATATTCTGAATCAACAGGGGGCAATCCTTTTTCTGAAAGTATTTTATCGGCATCAAATCTGTTCCGGCAATGGTCTATAAATAAAATGCCGTCCAAATGGTCAAATTCATGCTGTATGGCACGAGCAAACAGCGAGCCTTCATCCGCTTCCATTATGAAAGGTTTTCCCTTTATATCAAGTGCTTTAACCTTAACATACTTATGCCTTCTGACATTAGTATATGCATCGGGGAAACTCAAACAGCCCTCATAAGAATTAACCGCCCCTTCTGTTTTTATTATTTTCGGATTAATAAATGTTATAGGATTCATAGTTTTTTTATCCATTCCGACATCTATTACAAAAACCCTCAAATTTTCTCCTATTTGAGGCGCTGCAAGTCCGACTCCGTTTAAAGCATATAATGTATCATATAAATCCTCAACAAGGATTTGTAT
>JAJQFK010000069.1 GCA_021201175.1 Candidatus Gastranaerophilales bacterium
AATCTGCAGTCCACCGCTTCCTAATTTTAAGCTATGAAGCAGTACGTATATCTCAAGCGGATTTCTCATATCCAGATATTGTATTTTTTCTCCCGAATAATTTTCAAGTACTTGCGAAAATTCGTATATCTCTTTTATTTTATTAATATCCCATTTTTCATAATCATCACCTTTTGTTCCGTAACTTAATACCTTTACGGTGCCGGTTTCTGTTTTAAGGGGGAGATATTCTCTTCCTATCAGTTCTCCTGTTAAAGCAAATGCCGCAACGGCGGGGGCGGTTTCGGAAGGGGCGATTGTTATTGCAGGAGTTACTTCTTCTATCATAATTGTTAATCTCGCCGGAAACCAGTATCTTCTTATATATGCATGTTTTACAGGGGCAAGATTTTCCAATCTATGCATAATCTCTGACGGATTTATTTTATACAATGGTTCTTTGGGCAAATTTATTTTTTTCATTTCAGATATGATTTTCGAGTTTGAAACAATATTATTTCCGAGTATCTCTATCCTATTTTCTGATTTATTATTGTATATATCTGTAGGAAAATACCAGTAATGCAGTATTGAAAGCCTGTATACCGAATATAAAATACAAAGTATGAATAAAAGTCTTATAAATTTATAAAACCGCCTTAAAGCAATACTGCCCCGCCTTGCTTTGCGGCGCAGTTTTTGCTGTTTCATCCTTCTTTGTACAATATATTCACCTGACATCTATCTATTTAAACCCGCATTATTTAATATCATTAAAACAAGTTCATCATAGGTTATTCCCATAGCTAACGCCTGTGCGGGTAAATCACTTGTATCTGTCATGCCGGGGCTTGTATTTATTTCCAGTATATACGGAATCCCTTCTGCAATTAAAAAGTCTACTCTGCTTACACCCTTACATTGACAAGCTTTGTGAGCATGTATTGCCATATCTTTTACTGTTTTTGTCATTTCTTCCGTTAATTCGGCGGGGAGTATAAACTCCGTCATTCCTTTTGTATATTTTGCCTCATAATCGTACCATTCGTTTTTTGGTCTTAGTTCTAATATCTCTGTTGCAAAAGTTTTTTCATCATCATCTAAAACTCCGACGGTTGCACATATTCCTTGAATATATTCTTCTGCAAGTATGTCCTGATTGCATTTTAATGATTCATTATACAAATCTTCAAGTTCTGATTCTTTATTAACTTTATACATGCCTATACTTGAACCTTCGCATACCGGTTTCAGCATTAACGGATAATTAAGGTTCTTTACGAGCGATTTTATATTTTCTCCCCTTTTTACAAATACTGATTTTATCAAAGGAAGTCCCGATTTTCTTAATACAGTTTTTGTGTATTCCTTATTTATGCATGTAGCGCTTGAAAATACACCGCAGCCTGTATATTCAATGCCCAACAATTCAAGGGTTCCTTGAATACAGCCGTCTTCGCCATATTTTCCGTGAAGTGCATTATAAACTGTTTGTATATTGTTCTCTATAAGCGTTTTTGCTATATTCCTATCGACATCTATAAGCTGTGCATTTTTATACCCGAGTCTTTTTAATGCCTCCAGTACATTTTTGCCCGAGCGCAGAGATACTTCTCTCTCGCTGGATAAACCTCCTGCCAGTACCGCTATTTTTGTATCATTTGAATATTTTCTTCTGTCATAATTTCCCATAATCTATACTCTTGTGTTCCTTTATTTCCTATGTATTTTATTTCCGGTTTTAATTCTATTGTATATTTTTCTCTTACTTTTGAATACATTTTGTACATTAATGTTAAAACATCTAAAGATTCAGCATTATTGTAATTAATTATAAAATTTGCATGATTTTCAAAAACCTTTGCTCCGCCTTCTGTTTGCCCTTTCATCTCACACAAATCCAATAATCTGCCGGCAGAATCATTTTCAGGATTTTTAAATATACTGCCCGCATTCCCGTATGTAAGAGATGGCTGTCGTGTTTTTCTAAATTCTATATTTCGGTGCATTATTTCTTCGATTTTTGATTTTTCTCCCGATATTAATTCAAATTCAGCTTCAAGAACAATGTAATTCTTTTTTTGTATTACAGATTTTCTGTAGCCAAAGTCCATATCGTTTTTTTGTAAAACTATTACTTCATCTGTATCGGTATCATATACTGACGCACTTTTAAAATAATCAGAAATACTCTGGTTATGAGCTGACGCATTCATATATATCATTCCGCCAAATGTCCCCGGAAAACCTATCATAAATTCAAAGCCTGTTAAACAATTATCCATACAGCTTTTTGATACCAATGCACCGCGTGTTCCGCACGATACATGCACTTTATTTCCTTCAACGGAAAAATCCTTTATATTGTTAGTAAAAATTATTTTTTTATCGATTTGTCCGGAAGAAAATAAAACATTAGAGCAGCCGCCTAAAACCATATCGTATTCTTTTGACTTTAATAATGTAACTAAATCTTTTATGGAATCAGGAAATGCAGCTTTTTTAATACTGCCTCCTATTTTAAAAGTAGTTTGGTTTTTTATGGAATAATTTTCGTATGTTTTAATCAATTAATGCACCTTTTCTGATTCTTTTTCAAGGAGTTTTCCCAGTTTTGTAATTGTACCGGCACCGAGTGTTATAACTATATCATTTTTTTTAAGAAGCGGGTATATTTTTTTTGCACAATCCTCGATAGTTCCTGAAATATATGTATTATCTGTATTTTTTAAATCTTTTGAAAAATTTTCAGAGGTAATTCCTTCTATTTTATCTTCACCTGCGGAGTAAATATCCGTTATAAAAAGTTTGTCTGTATATTCAAAAGCTTTTTTAAATTCCTCCCACAAGCCTTTTAATCTTGTGTAGCGATGGGGCTGAAATACCGCGACTGCTCTTTCTTGCGGATTTAAGGAATTTTTTAAGCTGATTAGCGTTGTTTTTATTTCACTCGGGTGATGTGCATAATCATCGTATACTTTTATTCCGTTAAATTCACACACTTTTTGAAATCTTCTCCCCATTCCGCTAAAGGTTTCAAAATGCTTATAAACTGAATCCATATTCACATTCGCTTCTTTTAATGCGGCAAATACAGCCAATGCATTATATATATTGTGCTTCCCGGGGATAGACAGCTTGATTTGCGCAAGTTTGGTATTATTTTGATATATATCAAATTGTGAGGTTAATCCGTTGATTATAATATTTTTTGCATAGTACATTGC
>JAJQFK010000203.1:0-10888 GCA_021201175.1 Candidatus Gastranaerophilales bacterium
GGTATATACATAAATAATCCTGCCGTAAAAATGAAATTAAATATTCCGGAAACCATTGACAGTAAAATATTTACAGCAGATAATATTCCTTCTGATACAGAACAAATAATGTTTTTTGATATTCCTGTTTCATTTGAACTGTTTTCAAAAATAATAAAAATTACAAATGCTAAAATTATTCATTTGATGAATTTTTTGCCGTCGGAGATTACAACTGACAGCTTTATATTAAAATTATCCGGTATGCTAAAATATGCACTTTCAAATTTAAACGGAATTGTAAATATACAAAGAGCCTCAAAAGCTTTAAGCGTAGATGAAGATACTATTGATTGTGCGCTTAATCTATTTTGGGATTCCGAGATGATAGATTTAGAACGCAAAGACGATGAAAATTA
Source organism: Candidatus Gastranaerophilales bacterium (assembly GCA_021201175.1). GTDB lineage: Bacteria > Cyanobacteriota > Vampirovibrionia > Gastranaerophilales > Gastranaerophilaceae > Avigastranaerophilus. Next base: position 399 of record JAJQFK010000203.1, read on the forward strand.
TGTAATTTCATATCTTCATCCGGTAGAATTATCAAAAATTAAGAATGCGGGTGTATACACAGATTTAGAAACACATATAAATTCAATAAATGCATTTAAGACGTTTTATTTAAATTCGCCGGTTGAAGAAATAAAGTCCTATGCAATTTGCTAAACCGCCCTGCAAGTATATTTTATTATAATTATAATTCTATATACAATTCATCAAGATTATGTAATGTTCCGCCAAGCGGAGTCGGGTGAAGGTTTTTGATTTTATTTCTTACAGCTGTTATCGTAAGCGGAGAATATAAATAAATTAATGGTCTTTGTGTATAAACTATTTGCTGATATTTATCGTAAATAATTTTTCTCTTTGAATAATCTAATTCTAATGCGCCCTGTTCTATTATGTCATCAAGTTCTTTCTCCCACGGAAGAAGAACATCATTTTTGTCATCTTTAAATCTCTTATTAAAAAGATGAAGGTGTCCTTTTGAATACCAGACATTTTTTCCGCCGTGAGGTTCTATAGGACTTCCTGTAAGCCCCATTAGTACCGTATCCCAATCGGAGGACATCGTTCTACTTACAAGAGAATTGAATTCTATAGGTTTAAAATTAACTTTTATGCCAAGTTTTTTTAAATCTTCTTTTATCATTACTCCTATTGCTTCACGTTCAGTTTGTCCGGCATTGGTATAGAGGTCAAATTCTACCATATTTTTTTCTTTATCGTGCAATATACCGTTTTTATCAAGATAAAATCCCGAGTTGTTTAATAAGCTTTTAGCATATTCAATATCTTTTTCGTGTCCTGACGCAAGTTGTTCATTCAAAAAAATAGAAGAAAGCGATTCCGCTGTGAATAATGGCTGAGCGGCACCGTTTGCAATATTTGTAACCATTGCATTTCTGTCTATTGCATAATCTATTGCGGTTCTGAAATTTAAATCATTAAACCATTTTTGTTTTGTGGGATTTACATAAAATTTTCCGTCTTTATTTTGTCTGGTATTCAGGTTAAATGCAAGAAACATAGTTCCGGTATTAGGGCCGAGATTATATATTGTAAAATTTGATTTCTTTTCCTGTGATTTAAATCTTGGTAAATCTTTTCCGCGTATGGAAATAACATCTAATTCACCCGATTCAAATTTTAAAAGTTCGTTATTTAAATCTCCGACTATTAAAATTACATATTTACTTATATAAGGTAAGAGATTTTTTTCTGAATCCATTGCATAATAATTAGGATTCCTCTTTAAGACTACCCGTTGTGCGGGAACATATTCTTCAAGCATAAAAGCCCCTGACGACACTATATCCTTTGGATTTATTGTAGTGGAAAGATACGTATCAAAATACCTTATGCCTTTGTTTACTGCACTTTTAAATACATGTTCGGGGGCTATTGACGCTCCGATAAACCGTTGAAACGGTGCAAACGGTTTTTTTATTTTAAACTCTACTGTATATTTATCAATTTTTTTTACCTTCGGGTATTCTCCGTCAATAAGAACAGAGTCGCGCAGTGAGGTATTTCCGAATCCCGCAAGAATAATTTCATTCCATGTAAAAACAACATCATCGGCAGTAATTTCTTTACCATCTGTCCATTTTATTCCGCGGCGCAATTTTATTGTATAAGTTTTTTGGTCTTGAGATACATTCATTTCTTTTGCCAGTGCGGGTATAACAGCTCCGGTATCAGCATCAGTTGTAAATAATGAATCATAGAGCAAATCTCCTATTTGTGAAGATGTTGCATCTTTTGATACCCACGGATTAAATGTTTTAGGTCCTTCCCCTATTGTTGAAGATACAATTTCACCGCCATATACACCAACCTCTGAACGTGACATTCTATAATCAACCCCGTTATAATATATCGTTTCAGGTTTCTTATACTCGCTGAGGTTTTGATTCTGAACTTGATTTGTATCTTGTGATTCTGTTACTTCCTCCGGCGCTTTATCTACCCTAAAGCAAGATACAAGAATTATAGATACAATTATTAATATAAATATTATTTTATTTAAACTTTTCATATTTTAAGATTATCACAGCATGGCAGAAATTTAAAATTACTCAACAGGTTCCCCGTATAGACACCATGTTTGTGCCTTTGTTATTTTCACTTTCGCAAAATCACCGATTTTTTTTGAACTGTCAGAAAAATGAACAATTTTATTATTGTCTGCTCTGGAATTTAACGTTATGACACCTTCTTTTTCAGTTTGGTTTTCAATTAATACCTTTAAGGTTTTACCAATAAATTTTTCATTCGATTTTAAGCAAACTTCCCTATTTTTTTCATTTAAGCGTTCTAATCTTTCAGATTTAATATTCTCCGGAATAAATTTATCGGTCATTTTGCCGGCTTTTGTAAATACTCTTGGTGAATATGCAGCTGTATTGGAATAATCAAGTTCAAGTTCCTCCATGGCATTAAGAGTATCCTGAAATTCTTCTTCGGTCTCACCGGGGAATCCTGCTATAAAATCACTTGTAATAGTCACCAAAGGAAATCTTTGTCTGATTTTTTTAACAATTTCATAATACTGCTGTTTTGTGTAGTGTCTGTTCATTTCCTCCAATATATGAGAATTGCCGGATTGCATAGGGATATGAAAATATTTACAGACCTTATCGCATTCTTCTACTGCGTTGATTAAGTCATCTGTTATATCTGACGGATATGAAGTTACAAATCTTATTCTAAATTCTCCTTGGAGTTTATTTAATTCTCTTAAAAGATTTGCAAGAGTTATTTTTTCATTTTTTAAATCTTTGCCGTAACTATCAACATTTTGCCCCAAAAGTGTTATTTCTTTGAAGCCTTCATTTATAATATTTTTTGCCTCCTGTATAATTTCTTCCGGATGTCTGCTTCTTTCTCTGCCTCGTGTAAACGGTACTACACAGTATGTGCAAAAGTTATTGCAGCCTTCTATAATAGGAATCCAGGCATTTACGGAATCTTTTCTTATAATTTTGAAGTCGTTCTGATTACAAACTACCGGTTTATTTCTTATTGCGCAAATTTTTTCATCATTTTCTATTTGTTTAATTAATTCAGGCAGCTCATATATATTATGAGTACCAAACACTAAATCCACATAAGGCGCACGCTGTCTTACTTTTTCTTTATCTTGTTGGGCGACACATCCGCATATTGCAATTTTTAGTGCCGGATTAGTTTTTTTCCGTTTTCCCCAGACTCCAAGCTTACTGTAAGCTTTATCTGTTGATAATTGCCTTATACTGCATGTATTTATTATGAGTAAATCCGCATCTTTTTCGATTTGCGTTTCTTCATAACCAAACTGTGAAAGAATTCCTGCAATTCTCTCACTATCTGATTTATTCATCTGGCACCCCAGTGTTTCAATATATAATTTTTTCATTACTTATTCGCACTCTCATTGGTTTTATTGTTTATTGGGGGAATCCCATCTTGAAATTCCTTTGCGCTCGCAGAGTATCAGCTGCGGAGCCTTGCTCCCGCCGGCTTAGTTACGTCATTGCGAGGGCTTCAGCCCGTGGCAATCTCTAGAATTGCCTCGCTCTCTTGAAATTCCTGTTCGCACAGTCCTTGTAACCTCATTTTATAAGCCTGCGGCTTATTCCATTCGGTCGGACTGCTGCTCCCTCAAGTTTCGGACTTCGTCCTCACTCTGCGGAATTTCGCTCTCTTGGATTTCCTTTGCGCTCGTTGCTGTCGTTGGCTGCACTTCGTTGTCGCCAACTTCGCACTCGCTTTCCGGACTATCGTCCGTCCGGAAATCCGCTACTTTATTTGTTTTTGTATCTCATCGGTTATATCTGTTCCGCCGGCAAGAACGACCCCTTTTACCAGTACCAGATTATATCCGTTTGCTTTTGCATTTGATTCAATTATTGAAGAAATATTTTTATCAATTGCTAAAAGCTTTGTTTCATAGTTTTTTGCTATAGATTCTCTTTTAGTCTGAAATTCTTTATTGTACTTCTCCTCTAATGCCTTTTTCTTTTTATCATCGCTCTCTTTATCTATATTTGTTTTGGCATTCTCTAAAAATTTTGCTATTTCTTGACTCTTTTGCTTTTGCTCATCTTTTAATGCTTTTACCTGTGAAGATGATGATACCAGCTTTTGTACATCTACAACCGCTATTTTATAATTTGACGGCACATCAGACACCGCATAATTATTCGCAGTTATTCCCGCTGCAAATGCAATAAGTGAAACAGTTAAAATTTTCAAAGTATTTTTCATATTTTACTCCTTTTTTTAGATTGATTATAACATTGAGAAAATATGAATTCAAATTAATCAACGGAGTATTATACTCATTGCCTGTGCGATTGAATTTTTATAGTTCGGTTTTAATATGCCTTTTTCTGTGATAATTCCGCTAATTAGTCCGTTTGGAGTTACATCAAACCCGGGATTAATTATATTTACTCCTTCAGCGCATATCCTTTCACCGTTTATATGAGTTACCTCATCATGGGAACGTTCTTCAATCGGAATTTTATCTCCTGATTCTATTGAAATATCTATTGTAGACAATGGGGCTGCTATATAAAACGGAATATTATGGTATTTTGCAGCTATTGCAACGGTGTATGTTCCTATTTTATTAGCACTATCACCATTTGCTGCGATTCTATCCGCCCCTGTTACCACCATATTTATCATCCCTTTTGACATCAAATATGAACACATTCCATCGGTTATAAGAGTGACCGGTATTCCGTCTTGCACCAGTTCCCATGTTGTTAATCTTGCTCCTTGCTGTCTTGGACGGGTTTCGTCTGCAAAAACTTTTATTGTTGAATCTTTTGCATAAGCACTTCTTATTACTCCGAGTGCTGTTCCATATCCAACCGTTGCAAGCGCACCGGCATTGCAGTGTGTTAGTATACCGGCACCTTTGGGGACTATCTGCGCTCCGTATTCCCCTATTTTTTTATTTATTTCTATATCTTCATTTTCTAATTTGACACCGTTTTTAATTAATTTTTCTGTAATGGTTTTAATATCACAGTCTGTTTCACCAACCAATTTCATTTGTTTATCTATTGCCCACATTAAATTCACAGCTGTGGGTCTTGCTGATTTAAGATATTCCGCTTTCCTGTTGAGTTTATTGAGAAAATCTTCTTTAGTTCCGGTTTTACGGCTTAGTTCCAATGCTGCAAGCGCAACTCCATGCGCTCCCGCTATACCTATTGCCGGCGCCCCTCTTACTATCATATTTTTTATTGCATTATACATTTGTTCACAGGTCGTTATATCTGCAATTTTAAACTCATACGGCAGTTTTGTTTGATCTATCACTTTAGAAGTGTTATTCTTCCATTCTATTGTTTTTATTTTTGAATCAAATTCCATGTCTTATCCTTTATTATTTTGAAAATATTTGTATAAAAAAGACGTTATAAGCCCTGAAAAAGCGTTTAAAAGTGCGCTTAACAATGCCATAAAGATTACCATTGAAAATAAAAATACAATATTAGTAAAAATAACTTTTATCCAGATAAATGATTGTATTTTAAATATTAAATTTAATAAACAGCCTAACGGAAAAAACACTAACGAAAACCCTAAAAATGAACAAACTCCCGATACTGCACCAATTATCATAAACAAATTTGAATCAGGAGTGCTAATTATATTCAATTTTTTTAAATATATAATTATAAAAGGTGCTGTAAAAAACATAAGTATTAGAAATATTATCCACATTAAAGCGGGAATCAACGGAAATAATCCGAGGATACAGCCCGTTATAAATGAAAATACACAAATTATTTTAAGTTGATATTTGTTTAACATTAGATTCTCCCCGCTGTAAGTCCGTTTGTTCTGGAATAACACATCGCTATAGCAATAGAATCAACAGTATCATCAAGTTTTGGAAGTTTTTTGTATTTTATAGACCTTGCTACAATCTGCGCAACTTCTCGTTTGTCGGCACGTCCGTAGCCTGTAATTAATTGCTTTACTTCTATAGGTGTGTATTCATATATCGGAATATGTTTTTTTTCTAAAACCGCAAGTATTACTCCGCGTGCTTGCGCAACCGGTATTACTGTTTTCTGGTTTCTAAAATAAAAAAGCTTTTCTATACACGCTTTATCCGGCTGATATTTATCTATTATTGTTTGAAGATCATCTGCTATTTCCAATAGTCTTAATGAATCAGATTTTGATTTATCTGTCTGTATTGAACCGGAGGTTAATAATGTATGTTCATCATCCTCAAAATTTAATACAGAGTATCCTACTATTGCAAGTCCCGGGTCTATTCCTATTATTTTCATTCTTTAATTATAATTCAGTCTTATCTAAAAATACACATATTAAATTTTATATTCTAAATACTGCTTAACAAGTTTTACATTATGAACTCTGTGAATATTTACTCCTTTTGTTTGTATTGAATAAACGGCTGTAGGAATGTCAGATTGTTCACATGTTAAATTAAATTTATTTCTTATAAATGATTTCCTTGAAATTCCAAGCAGCATAGGCTGGTAAAGCAGCTCAAATTCTTGCATTCTCTTTAGTAGTTCATAATTTGATGATAAAGATTTGCCAAAACCTATACCTGTATCTAAAATGATATTTTCTTTTGTTAATCCGGCATTTGTTAATGCATTTATTTTCTTAACAAAATACATATATATATCTTCAACTATATCAGAATTGGTATAATCTGATGAAATAGCCGGCACTTTGTCAGAGTGCATTATAATGCAGGGAATATTATTCCCCGTAACATAATTAAAAAGATTTTCATCATAATCCAAACCGGATACATCATTTATTATATCCGCCCCTTCTTCAATTGCAGCTCTTGCCGTCCGGTAATTTCTCGTATCAATACTGATTGGGATATCTATATTTTCCTTCCTTAAAAGTCTTAAAACAGGAATAACTCTTTGTATTTCTTCATCAACAGAAATTTCAACAGCATCAGGACGTGTAGATTCTCCGCCAATATCAATAAAATCAGCGCCGTCCTCTATCATTTGAATAGCATGCCGGAGAGCATTTTCACTACGATTATATTTGCCGCCATCAGAAAAAGAATCCGGCGTAACATTTAAAATCCCCATAATATAAGGTCTATACCAATCAAATGAATAAGTTCTTATTTTTAACGGTTTTATTGCAGTTTTGAGCATATTTTCAATAGCTTCGGATAAGGTGTTAAGTCTAAACGGTTGAAATTTCAATTTTTCTGCAAGCTTTTCAAGTTTGGAATAATCGCAAAATAAAAGCGCATCTGTAAATTGGCATTTACATGTAACGGTATCTCTATTTACTGCACAGTCAAAACCGAGAGAAAGGCATAATTGTTTTAGTATATTTGCCTCGGGCGGTCTTAAATTAAATATTTTATATGAAAGACCGGAGTACTTTTTTATTACATGATTTAAATACAACTTATCAAAACCAATAGAATCAAGTTCTTTTTCAATATTATTATTCGCTTTTTTTATAACTATATTATCCATAAAACTATTATAAAAAAAACGAACTATTTTTGATAGTCCGTTTTTTATTTAAATAATTAATTATTTGTTTATGATAATGCTGATGCAATTTCACCGAGAGCCGAAATAGTATCGGATGTAGAAGTTAAGTTATTCTTTACTCCTGTATAAACATTTTGAGATTTTTGTGCAATATCTTTAATTCCATCGCCATCAGCGTCTTTTGTTAAAATTTGAGGAACAGTTGTTGCAACAGCTGCAGCCCCGACTACATTAGCAAATGCTTTTTGTGCTCTTTCCGGATTAACAACATCTTCCGCAATTTTAGAGTAAGCTACTTTCTTGTATAGATTTCTTGCAGCATTTTCAGATTTCTCTAAAACCTTTCCAGATGCATTTTTTAATTTGCCTAACTTCCCGGGAACTTCTTTTTGTAAAGATTCAGATGCCTTTTTTACAAGCCCCGAACCGGATTTTAAAGTATTTTCAATCATTACCGGAAGCTTAGGTACAACTTTGGTAACAAGAGAAGCTCCGGCTTTACCGGCAGCATATATACCGGCTAGTGCTGCTGCACAAGATAAACCTATTTGAAAAGGACTCTTTACATCTTTTGAATTTACATATTTGTCATTTATTTCATCAACTTTTTTCAATGCTACATAAGTTTCATCATAATCAGCTTTTTGACCAAATGATGCCTGAGGTTTTATCGGTGTGCAATTTACAGGTGCTATACTCATAATTTTAAGCCTTTCTTACTTTCTTATTCTACTACAATAATGCCTGTAAATGTATTTTATTGCTAAAAATAGATTAAATATTAAGAAAAATTTACAATGTTATAATAATATAATAAAAATGTCCTGTTGAATTCTTCTCATTTAGTCTAATACGTGTGTTTTTCCGGAACAGTCATTGTTCACTTGACATTTTGTAGTTTTTAGACTACAATATTAATATGAAGAAAATTATTCACTATAAAACTTCTAATGGGAAATATCCTTATGACATTTGGTTTTCAACTCTTGACCAAACAATAAAAGCAAGAATTGAAAAAAGACTGGAACGAATCGAAGATGGTAATTACGGCGACCATAAGCGTTTTGATAATCTTGTTGAAATAAGGTTTAAACAAGGTGCAGGGTATAGAATATATGCATTTGAATATAACGATATGATATTTATTTTACTCTCAGGCGGGGATAAATCGACACAGAATAAAGATATTGAAAAAGCCAAAAGCTATATTGATGATATAAAAGAAAGGTATAAATAAATGAATATTGATAAATTATTAGCTGATTTTCCAAGCCATGATGAAATGATGAAAGAACATTTTCAAGACCCTGATTTTCAAAGAGAATATTTGAATTTGTCCTTAGCAGAATATTTAGATGACGGAGACTTCAACAAATTTTATAAATGTTTGGAAAAAGTCATAAAAGCGAGAGGCAGTGTAACATCTTTTGCAAAAAAAGTAAATATAGAACGTGCAAATTTATACACATTATTTAACGGCGAAAAAGTACCCCGTCTGGATACCATTGCAAAGATATTAAAGGAATTAGGCTATACTTTAAGCGTAGCATAAGCGGATTTTGTGTAGGGAACTCTGCCGAACAAAACAATCCGGTGAATTGTTTTGTGAGAGGAAAGAGTACAACAAGCGTTAGCGAAGCAATCTAGACAAAATATAGTAAGTGATTGCCACGATGCTTGGTTGTTCGCGATAGCTTTGCAGACTAGGTCACACGGTAAGCGATAGCCAAAACGAGTTCACAGCCAACAGGCTTGCGAGGTACAAAGGAAATTATTAAGCCGAAGGCGAAATCAATGACCCTGTATGCGGAACGCAATGTAGCTGACAGGCTTGAACAAAGGGAATTTCAAGAGAAAGACCTCCATTCTATCCTCACTTTTGTAACTTTTGTATAGGCGAATTAATTTCTGCAACAAAAATCAAAAAACACACTTGAAAAATGTAACAGAAATATGTATAATAAAAATACACGGAACAAGATATGACAAACGAAAAATTATTCACAGCAGAATATACTGATGAAGCCAAAATACAATTAAAAGAATTATCTTCTGAGTACAGAGAAAAAATTATTGAAGCAATCGGTTTATTTGAAAAAGTTGGCAAACTATACAAAAATATAAACGATTTGGGTGATGGATTATTTGAAATTAAACCCAAAGGTGTAAGAGCATATTTTATGTACGATAATAATCGCAGACGTATAATTATAATAGGTTTTGTTTGTCTTAAAAAATCTCAAAAAGCACCAAAAAATTACATAAAACAAGCAAGAAGTAATATTAAAAAATATATACAAGAAATGGAGGCAAACCATGAAAAAAATAACAACAACTGATGATATTCTAAATGACCGCACATTATTTACAGAACAACAGGCTGCAAAAATAAGAGCCAATATAGAAAAAAAAGCTCAAAAACTCTGGGGCGGTTCCCGCTCAAATTCAGGAAGAAAAGCAAAACCAAAAAGCGAGGTGCTGCAATTTAACAGGCGCTTAACGGAAAAGGAAAATCAATTTATAGATTATGCACGTGCTCATAATTTAAATTATGATGATTTAATGGAAGGATAGCGAAATTCCGGACGGGCAAAGTCCGGTAAGCGATTGCGAAGTTGGTAACAACGACGTGATTCCGTTTAAGCAAAACAGGCATTATCACTAACCAACACCCTTAAATGTAGGATACTCTGAACTTTCTTGCTCTGTAGATTGTGTTTCTTCTATTAATCTAAGTTGTTCATAAAGTTCGTAAAGAGAAATTTTGTTCCGCGCTGCTTCATTTTTTTGATTTATATGTTCATTTATTATTGCGAGTATATTTTCATCTGTTTCTGTTGTTGTTTCAAGTTTGTGTCATTCGGAAAATACCGTCTGAATCATAGGTATATTCTGATGTCCGGTAACTTTACCATCTTAATAATAGATATATTCTGTACACCATGTCTTATTACCATCTGAATCGTAAGTATAAG
>JAJQFK010000203.1:10988-17424 GCA_021201175.1 Candidatus Gastranaerophilales bacterium
TGTCACATTACCGTCTGAATCATAGGTATATTCTGTCCCGCTTTTTTCTTTACCGTATGAATCATAGGTATAATATGCATAGCTTGTCGTATTACCGTCTGAATCATAGCTATAATATGTATAGCTTTTCGTATTACCGTCTGAATCATAGGTATGATATGCCTTGCTTTTTAAATTACCATCTGAATCATAGGTATAATATGTGCTTGTCGTATTACCGTCTGAATCATAAGTATTTTCTGAACTGCTTTTTAAATTACCGTTTGAATAATAGATATAATATGTTCTGCCTGTTTTATTACCATCTGAATCATAAGCAATTTCTGATTTGCTTGTCATATTACCGTCTGAATCATAGGTATATTCTGTACTGCCTGTCTTATTACCGTCTGAATCATAAGCAATTTCTGTTTTGCTTTTTAAATTACCGTCTGAATCATAGCTATAATATGTATCGCTTGTCTCATTACCATTTGAATCGTAAATATATACGTTTTTTCCTTTTATATTACCATCTGAATCGTAACCAGTTTCAGTTCGTGTTTTGCTTATCACATTACCGTCTGAATCGTAAGCAGTTTCTGTTTTGATTATTACATTAGCATCGTATCTATAACTTGTATAGCTTGTCTTATTACCGTCTGAATCGCAAGTATATTCGCAGATTGTTTTTCCGTTGATTTTTTCTACGGTTGTGTATGAGCCGTCATTATTGTAAGTGTAAGTATATTCTGTACTGCTCGTTGTTCCGTATGAACTATAGCTATAAATTGTCCAGCTTGTCATATTACCTTCTGAATCGTAAGTACGTTCTTGGGCTGTGTTTCCGTTTCCGTCTTTTATTACCCATGTGTATGAGCCGTCATTATTGTAAGTACATTCTGTACTGCTTTTTAAATTACCTTCTGAATTATAGACAGCTTCTGTGGTTATTCTGCCATCCGAACCATAGACAGCTTCGGCGGTTGTTGTTCCGTTTGCGTCCGTTGTTATTGTAGTATAAGAACCGTCGCTATTGTATGTGTATTCTGTGCTGCTTATTAGATTCCCTTCTGAACCATAGACAGCTTCTGCGGTTGTTGTTCCTTTTGCATTTTTTGTTACGGTTGTATACGAACCATCGCTATTGTAGGTATATTCTATACTGCTTACAAGGTTTTCATCCGAATCATAAGAGTATTGAATATTACTTAACATTGTTCCATTTGAATCATAAGATGCTTCTGAAGCACAATTTCCGTCTGATTCCGTACAAGTTACTGTTTTATAAGAACCATCTTCATTATATTTATAAGTTGTATAGGTTACTTGAGTACCTTCTGAATCATAAGCGGCAGCAGCAGTTGTTTTGCCTTCTGAATCTGTTTGTACAGTACTAAAAGAGCCATCCTCATTATATGAATATTCCAAATGAACTATATTGCCGGACTCTGTATATAATGTGTATGCGGTACATTCTCCGTCCGTATTATATTCGTATTCAATATAACTTGTTCTGGTATCCCCTTGATAAGAAGCTTGTGTAATTCTATTTCCATTTGAATCATATGAATATTCTGTATAACCGGTTTCGCTTCCGGAAGAACTATACGATGTTTTTAAGATTATATTACCTGATGAATCTTTTGTTGTGATTGAATAAGGTCCATTTTTTCTGACGTAATTATATTCCATGCTGCTTGTTAGATTACCTTTTGAATCATAGACAGCTTCTGCGGTTGTTGTTCCGTCAGCATTCGTTGTTATGGTTGTATATGAACCGTCATCATTGTAGGTATATACTGTATGGCTTGTTAGATTACCTTCTGAATCGTAAGCAGTTTCTGTTTTGCTTATCATATTATCATCTGAGTCGTATGAATATTTAATACTGCTTAACATATTTCCATCTGAATCATAATAGGCTTCTGACGTGCGGTTTCCGTCCGAATCCGGCAATGTTATTGTTTTATACGAGCCGTCGTCATTATACCAGTATCCGGTGCAGCTTGTTTCTTCGCCGTCTGAATTATATGTATATATCCCGTTAATTTTTCCTTCTGCATTTGTCTGGACTTGTGTATATGAACCGTCTTCATTATATGTATATTCAGAACGAGTACCTGATATAGTATTTGTTGAACTCAAAATTCTGTTTGAGTCGGTGTCATATTCATTTTCGATGTATGCTGTTTGTTTGCCTGAATTATATATAGCTGTTGTAATTTTATTTCCGTTTGAATCGTAAGAGTTTTCAACATAACTTGTTTTTACGCCGGAAGAATTATAATTTTCCGTTAAAATTACATTTCCTTGTGTATCTGTTGTTGATGTTCTGTAAGAACCATTATCATTGTATGTATATGAAGTATTGGCTGTCAGATTATCTTCCGAATCGTATACAGCGGCGGCAGTTGTCTTTCCTTCTGTATCTATCTGCGCTTTTTCATAAGAACCATCTTCATTATAATTGTATTTATCATGAATTGTATAACCGGAGGCGGTGGTTAATATATAATCTGTTTTATTTCCGTCTGAATCGTAAGTATATTCATAACGGATTGTTTCTTTTCCTTCGGAATCACATATTGAAGATTCAATGTTGTTGCCGTCGGAATCGTATGTGTTTATTGTACTGCTTACTATAACTCCTTTGGAATTATATGTTGTTATTAAAGTATTATTTCCGTTGGAATCATATTCATATTCTTTGTGACAAGTTTCTTTACCGGAAGAACTGTATGTGGTTGAAGAAGTTTTATTTCCGTTTGAATCGTATAAACTTTTTATTCTGCTCGTTTTTGCACCGGTGGAATTATAAAATGCTTGTACAACATAATAAGTGCCGTCATCATTATATGTATAGCTATTGCTGCCGGTAGGGATATTTGCGGAATTATATGTTGTTTCATTTATTAAATTCCCGTTTGCAGCTTTTGTTTCTGTTGAATAAGACCCATCTTCATTATATGAGTATGTTGTAACATCATATATTGATGTTATTGTTCCGGAAATTCTTCCTTCTGAATCATAGGTTGTTGTATTTGTCCATTTACCGTTTGAATCATAATTTGCTTCTGCCGTGGTGTTTCCGTCAGAATCTATTGATGATGTAGAAAAAGACCCATCTTCGTTATACGTATATTTTATAACGCTTGAGAGTTCCGAATCAGAATTATATATTCCTTGTTGTGTTATTTGTCCGTTGGCTTCATATATCGTTTCAATAGTTGTATCATCTTTATAAACCGTATCAAACATTAAAGTTCCATTTTCGTCATATACAGCTTCTTTTATAGTGTTTCCGCCCGCGTCTTTTTCTGTAATTGTGTAAGAATTATCTTCATTATAGGTATAATATGTTCCGGCAGATTCTCCGTTTGAATTATATGTTTCCCCTGTGCTGCTATTTGTATTTTCAGAAGAATCTTCGGGTACAGATGTAGTTTCTTCGGAAGCTGTTTCATTTACACTTGTTTCTTCTGTATTATAGTTTGAGTTTTCTATAATTGGAAGTTTATGCGGAATATGTTTATTTCCGCCGATAAAAGAAGGACGAACCGACAATCCTTTTGACGACAAATAATCGAGATTAGTATTTTCATTTGTTTCTGATTCGGTTGATGAAAAACTGTCAAATGTTTCTTCAATATATTTTGTAATAGATGGTTTTAATGATTCAAGCAGAGTTTTTATTTCGCCAATTATTACATCTTCTTGAGAATCAGATGTATTATTTAGTTTCACGTAATTTCCGGTATATAGATTATTGATGTTTAAGTTAAAACCCATTTAAATTAATCTCCTTAATATATTGTATCCGTAGATATAGAATACATTTGACCGTTATAATAATATATTTCATTTGAACTATGCAGAGCAGGATTAAATATTAATTTTATAGAATCAGCATTTGTATCAGTATAAAAGTTTATAATATTTTTTTCGGAGTTTATTTTTTTCGGCTCGGTATCCGTTGGTTTTTCATCGTTATTAACAGTTGAATTAGTACTTTTTACTTCTAAATCGGCATCGTCAAGTACTAAATCATCAATTTTTAAAAAATTAATGTTTTCTTCTTCATTTTGTAAAAATTCAGATTTTGTTTCTTCTTCCTCTCTTGCAGAATTTGAATTTAATTGAAATTCTGTAGTTTGTTGAGGATTATTTTTATTAAAAAGAAATTCGTAACCGGCATTTAGCCCCATAGTACATATCTCCAAAATTAGTTAACACGTATAAACAGTTAGTACAATCTTATTCACTGCTTATTAAATTCCAGTCTGAATCATATACTTCTGTTGCAATCTTTTTGTCTTTATCATCAGTAGTTACGGCAATAACTTTGTCATTAATATAGTTGTAGAATGTAGTGTAGTAAGTTCCTGTATATATTCCGGAATCATCATAAATATATATAGTGCTTGCATTTAAAGTTTCGTTAGTTTCGTAAGTCGAAGCAACTATATTTCCATTAGAATTTCTTGTTACGTTATAGCCCCCTTCTAATGAAGTTTCACATCCGTCCGCATTTATAATACTTTCATACATTGATTTAAATGAAGTTGTTCCGGTACTTGAGGAAGAATATCCAAGCAGTGAAGTTACACTTGGGCTTTTAAGATAAGTTTGAGCTTCCTCAACTGTTGAGGCATTCGCAGCAGATTGTAAGTCTTTTAGTGCGGCTAATCCATCATCTCTTTGCAATTGATTCGTTTCATGTCTTTCAGTTAAGGAAGATGTTCCTGTCGCAGAGGTTGATGTTGTACTTGATGTAGATGTTGTGCTTGAAGTAGTTGTATCCGTACCACTATAAAAATTATTATATATATCCTGTCTTATTGATAAATCATTACTGTAAGAAGAACTCGTCGGATCCGCTGCTACAGTATTATAGTTTACAAAATTTAATTTCCCATCTATTAAATCAGCCAGTTCAGAATCTTCTTCGTAACTATCCCAATCTATATCCGCCATTATAAACTGTGCAGCTAATTCCGCAGCGCTGATATTACTTGAGTCATTATCCATTTGAAAATCGGTAAACAAAATATTTAATAGAGTGGAAAAATATTCAGTTTCTTCGGCAGTTAATTCTGTTGCTTCTGTTCCGTCCGTACTCATTGTATAAAATTCATTATAGGATAACTGTCCGTCGCTGTCTGTATCATATTTATCTATAATTTGCTGGGAAAAGTTTTTAACTTGTGTACTATATGTTGATAAATCAATATCAAACATTTTAAAATCTTCAACTTCTTCCCCATTTAAATACTTCTCTAATGTTTCGTCAGAACTCCAATTAGCAAAATCATCAGCTATATCTGTTTCAGTTGCCGTTGTTGAGTCTGTTACACCGGAAGTTTCTGTGACGGATGTATTATTATTAACATTTTGTGTATTTTGTGCGGTTCTGTTTTCAATTACATCCACAACAAGACTCAATGCTTCGATTAAACTGGCTCTTTCAGAATCATCATCCGTATTAACCAGAGATTCACATAATCCGAGCATAGCCAGATATAAAACACTATCTGATTCACTTTGTGAATTACTTGAACTATTTAGCGTTGTATTTGTCGCACCGGAAGACTTATAATCTTTAAACTTATTTATTGCTTCATCTGTATACTCATAAGGACTATAATTATTTTGTGACTGCTTATTTTCCTTTTTTCCCCGTTCGTTTTCTACACTTGAATTATCCTGTTTGTCACCAATATATATTTGGATAGTAGGATTATTAATGTTAATACTTTCAGTCATTTTCAAATTTTCTCCTATTTGAGTTATAAGTTTTATATCGGCAAATTCCCCCCCCTCTTAAGGATTTGCGAAAATTTTGTTACAAAAGTTTACACTCGGTCATTCATGCTCTCGTGGGAAAAAAATTGCACGCAGCAACTAAAAATAATATTTTTTAATTTATATAATCCAAATATTCTAAAAATTCTTTTTCTTCTTCTATTTTCCAATCTGCTTGTTTTGTTTTTTTATATTCACCGTTTATTGAGGCGGCATCATATCCATTTGTAATTAAAAGTGTGCTTATAATGTCTTTTGTATCATTGTCGTTTGATATTTCTGAGCCGGGAAAAGTATATTCTGCTTCTTCTCCATTTATAGAACCTTTTATTTCAGATATACCATCAGAGCCAAATGAATTTTTTATTTCTAAATCAAAATTATTATCACCGTATGTTCCTGTAACATGTTTTTTTTCATATGAATTTTCCTGGGTATATTGAATTTGTTTATCTCCAATTATGCCTTTAACCTGCTTTGTTGAAGATGTTACATTGTCTTTTGTTGATTCAATGTAAACATTTTGATTATTAATTTCTCCTTCAAATGTTGAGGAACTAAAATCTATTCTGTTGTGCTTTATATCCGAGGAACAATGATTTGACGAGAATGTTATGGTGTCGCTATAATTGTTTTCATCGGTTTCATAATC
>JAJQFK010000099.1 GCA_021201175.1 Candidatus Gastranaerophilales bacterium
CTCCGGCACCTCAAAAAACAGCAGCTCCAAAAGTACAGCAGCAAAAGCCGCAGCAAAGTGCTCCCGTAAAGCCGGCACCGGCAAAGCAGTCTGTTCCGCAAACATCTGCACCTAAAACTCAAGCGCCAAAAGCGGCAGCTCCAAAACCGACGGCAACCCCTTCGGTACAAAAACCGACATCAAAACCGTTATCAAATTTTAATATACCTATTCCTAAATCATCAATACCGTCAGTGAGCCAGCCTTCATCATCACCGGTAACAGCAGCGCCAAAAATAGGCGGTTCTTCCTCGGGAAGTGCCTCAAAAAGCGGTTCATCCGCATCACCGAGCTTTTCTCCCGCGGTATCAGGAAGTTCAAGTGCGGCTAAAGGCGGTACCGGTACAGGTTCCGGAGGTGGCGGAAGATTCAGCGGTACAGGTTCAAGCCGTGGCAATGTTGGCAACCCCGGAGCTGGTAATCCCAACGGGGCACCGGGAATTGATGCGATAAAAGAACCCGATTTCGGACCTTATATGAAAGAACTTCAAAGACGTATTAAAATGAATTGGGATCCGCCTAAAGGCAATGAAAGCAAAAGAGTTATTTTATTATTCTCTATTGCTCGCGACGGAAGGTTATTAAATGTAAAAGTCCATCGTTCATCCGGACTTCCGGCTGCTGATCAGGCTGCTATTGATGCAGTTAAATTAACAGCTCCATTTAGACCGTTACCTCCCGAATTTAAAGGTAATAGTGTAGATATACAATTTACTTTCGATTACAACGTATTCGGAGTATCAGGATAAGAAAGTTTAATAAGAAAAGAGGAAAATAAATTATGGAATTACTTTTGCATTCAATTCAAATGGACTGGCCGGTATTACTGCCTATTTTGATTTGTTCAATATTAACACTTGCTGTCGCAATTAACCGATTCAGCTATTATAATAAAAATAAAAGAGATGTCGTTAAGTTTATAAGATCCTTAAAACTGGAACTCGTTAATAACAGGCTTGATGCGGCTAAGAATTTGAGTATTCAGCTTGGCGGTGTTATAGGTGAAGTATCAGAGGAAGCTGTCAGAATCTTTTCAGAGCAAAAATTAGGATTTTCCCGCTCATTTGATATTTCTGCAAATCTTGCAACAAGAAAACTTGAAAAATATTTAACGATACTGGGTACGGTAGGCGGTGTTTGTCCGTTTTTAGGCTTGTTTGGAACTGTTGTCAGAATTCTGTATACATTCCAGGATTTGGCTATGCAGGGAAATCAATCCACTGCCGTTGCAACAGGTATCGCTTCTGCCTTAATCGCTACAGCCTTTGGTTTGGGAGTCGCTATTGTTGCGGTTGTTCTTTATAACCTATTCCAATCTACGGTTAAAAGATACGAAGATGATTTTCAACTTATTAAATTACTATTTTTAAGTTTTACTGATTCAGAAGAAAAAACACAGGCAAAAGCATTAGTATAGGAAGAAACAATGTCATTTTCAAGTTCAGATGATAAAAAAGGGTTATTTACCGAAATTAATATTACTCCTCTAACAGATATTTTTCTGGTTCTGTTGATTATAATGATGGTAATAGCACCTTCTTTTCAATCAATTGATACTAATATAGAAATTCCGGAAATAAACAGCGGAGTTTCTATAGAGCAAAAAAATGCCGAAATATCGCTCACTAAAGAAGGACAATTTTATATTAACGGTAAACCCGTTGAGGAAAATCAGTTAATACAGGAGTTAACCGATTTAAAACCGAGCCTTGAAAAAGCGGAAGTAGTGGTAAAGGCTGACAGCGCCGCTAAAAGCAGTAAAATTCAAGTAATAATGAAAGCTGCTCAGGAGGCTGAATATACTAAATTAGTATTGGCAGGCGAGCCGCTTACCAAGAAAGAACAAAGAAAATTACAAGATTCTGTAAATGAACAAATGCCGGCACGTGCTGATAATTCTTCTTTGGATTGGGATGAATAAAGGAAATTAATATGACCGGACAAAGAAAAACTTTTAATGAAATTAATATTACTCCGCTAACGGATATATTTTTGGTTCTGCTTATCATTATGATGGTAATAGCTCCTTTATTGGATCAGCAGGGCTTAAACCTTGCAGTTCCTAATTTAATAGAAGTTCAGGATGAAATCAAGGATTCTAAATTAATAAAAGTTCTTGTTACTTCTGATGATAAGTACATATTGGATGATACGGAAATTCCCGTAAACGAACTTGCAAATGTAATAGGTGAGCAGGCAAAAGTAAATCCTGACGGTTTATTAATAATGACTCAGGATGATGCAACACATGGGGCTGTTGTCAGATTAATGGATGAAGCACGCAACAGCGGAGTAACAAATATATCTTTAACAGAAGCATAGTTGTTCGAGAAAATTTCACTTACCCCTTTGGCTTATCGTGAAATTTTGTTTGAACGATATACCATTGTTAACAGCATAGAAATTTTTTTAATTTATGAATTATACCCTTTAAGTTGCTGCCGTTTGGAATTAAGGCTTCATTATGGTATGGGATATAGGCATTTATTATGTTCTTTGGAAGCGCATTTCCATTATTAAGAGTTTCTGCTATATATTCAAGATATTTATTCTGCTCTTGTGCATAAAGACTGTCTTTTAACCTTATCTCCTCATCTGCCTCAAAATGGCACAGTGCATGCCAGGCGGCGGTGATTGTTTTATCTTCACAATCCATTGGAAATTTGATGAGCGCATCATTAACGGAAATTTTTTTATTGAGTACTGAATAAAAAAGTACGGATACTTTTTTTCTCAAAGATTTATAATCTATACCTTTAGGACTTTGCATTGCTTTTCAAGCGCCTTCATGAGAGAACTAACATCATTATTAAAAAACTGACCCGCAATCGTATTTATAGCATCTGCTGCCATTTTTTCTCTCGATTCTACGGAGATATAGCAAAATTTTTTACCCGTTTTATGCCGTTTTAATAAATTTTTTTCAACAAGCCTGTCCATAACTGTTTTTACGGTAGTATATGCTCTTATATTACCGTTATTATTAATTTGCTGTAAAACTTCCGCTACAGAAATGTTTACCGAATCGGCTCCGTTTTCTTCCATTGACCAAACAGCATTAAGTATTTCATTTTCAAGCGTTCCGTGAGTATAAGCCATGAATCCTTCCTTATTTTATTAAATTTTATAT
>JAJQFK010000212.1 GCA_021201175.1 Candidatus Gastranaerophilales bacterium
ATATAATATTGAAATAAAAACTCTATTAGAAGAAATAAAAGCAATTCTTCCGGAATCCAAATATTCAATTTTACTTAATTCTCAAACAACATGGAGCAATTTTATTGAATCTGATAATTTATCATTAGATACTATTTTAGAATCTGAGATTTATTTTGAACCATACTTAATAAGTTCCGGTATTAAATATCAAAATAAAAAACATAGGTATGAAGAATTAATAACACTTTATAAATACTTAAATATAAACTAACATCCAATTGACAGAATTTTCACACAATGATAAATTATCATAGGTATCAGTTAAGTCTGACGGAGAAATTCGCTGTCCGTCACCGCAAGTTTGTTCAAGGCGCGAAGTCCGGGCAAATCTTAATTTAGTACCACTGGATAATATAAATTATTATTTTCATTTTTTTGACATTTTTATATTCCTTTTCTTGTAATTTTTGATTCTTCTTGTTAAATTATTTTACATTATCTTGCGCATCGATTATTTGAATTCAAATAAGGTAATTTTAAATCGAAACAAACTATTGATAAATACTACAAAACATGTCATTACAATAGTGAAGTGGTGGTATTCGCCTGCTCTTATGAGGGGAGCAGCTTATATCATCACTTCTTTTTTGTCGGGTAATATTATTTACATAATAATGTAACATCACCAATCGATGTCATATTCTTTTTTGAATGTTGCAACATCTGTATCTGCTTCTAATGCCAGTGAATAAATTGTTATTTCATCAGTATCTGTTAATCCGTCAGTTATTGCATTTATCATCTTTTGTTGTTTTTCTTCTGTTGTGCACCCGCCAATTACTCCAAGAGCAAATTCTTCATTATCCCAAATTTCTTTTAGCATATTGTATAATTTATTTGCAGTTTCATTGTTTACCCTCTTAGCTTTTAATTCTACGCATATTTCTTCATTCATTTTAATTTTCTCCTGTGTAATATTCTATATTCATTAAAATCATATATTTCTATCACGTATTCATAATTACCTATTTGTTTTGTAACAGTCTTTTTTAATAATTCCTCTTGTGTTAAATTTGTATTTAATTCACTTATAACCATTGCATATTCTTCGGGACTAAGCCAAATACTTTTCTTCCGTATAGGTTTTTCTATTTTATCATATAATGTAGTTTTTATAAGCGGTTCCTTTATTCCCATTTTTATTCGTCTGAATTCGCCTATTTCTTTTGATACATTAGTTAAGCCATCTAAATAATTTTCTGCATATGCTTTAAGTAATGGTTCTCTATTTGAAGCATTTAATATTTCTTGTTTTGCCAGATTTTTTGTAAAATTACCGGTTCCTAACCCTGCAATGCCTCCTGCCGCGGTTCCGAGGGCTGCATTTTTTAACATTGATTCCAACAGATTTTCATCATTTATTAATCCTTCTCCTAAACCGTATACCCCGCCTGATAATTTTCCGCTTGCCAGCCCGGCTGCTGTTTCTTTGGCTATTAATTTACCCAGCTTTGGTGCCATTGCTTTTGCAAGTCCTGCCGTTGCTTTTCCTCCAACCCCAAATCCGGGTATCGCACCGCTTGCTATCTCCAACGATGCTCCGCCAAAGTTCTTTAAGTGTTCTTTCCACCTCTCTTTTTCTATTTCTTCAAGTTCTTTTTGATATTTTTCTGCTATTTCTTTAACTTTTCTCTTGCTAAATTAATTTAATTTACATTATATTGTATATTTGTTTAAACATTCTATAATTCTTAAAATGTCCGGGAATGTCCGAGAAAATTTTTGTTTTTTCTTGAATATATAAAAGAATTTAATATGTTATAAACCGGAACCCATACTGGACTATGCAGAAAAAAACAGGTAAAATAGAATCGTAAGAAGTTAAATATGGCATAAATAAGAAAGTTTGGAGTAAAACAAAAGGTAAAATAATATGCTTGCACTTGAAGGAAAATACACATCAGCGATAATATATGCCAATGAGATATTTGAGGGTGTTAAGAAACAGACTTTAAATATCTGCAATCACCCTATTTTCAAAGGCTGTAGAGTTAGAATTATGCCCGATTGTCATGAAGGAATGGGCTGTACAATAGGTTTTACTTCCGAATTGCCCGAAAACGGTGAGATTATACCCAATATTATAGGAGTTGACCAATCCTGCGGAATGTTTGTTGTCAAACTCAAAAAAACTGTTACAACTGACGAATTTGACAAATTAGGTAGAGTTATAAAAAATTATGTTCCGACAGGGAAGCGTGGACGCAAGATTGTAAGCAATTTAATTCCCGACGAATTAACAGAAGAAATAAAAAGATATAACATGGATTTCCTAAATCGTTCATCTGACGATGATTTATTAAAAATAGGCTCGTTGGGAAGCGGAAATCATTTTATATCAATAGAAAAAGGTGAAAGCGGCACATATTTGATTATTCACAGCGGCTCAAGAGATTTCGGCAATAAAATCGCTGTTTGGTTTCAACAAAAAGCAATTGAAACAAACTTATATGGTGAAAATGAATTAAAACAGCTTTCTTATTTAACCAGTAGCGATGCTTATGAATATACAAAATGTGCTAAAGTTTGCAAGGATTACAGCCATTACAGCAGATATATTATGTCAAAAGAAATTCTGGATAATATGGAATGGGAAGCCGATGATTCATTTGAAACAGTTCATAATTATATCGGAGATGACAATATTATAAGGAAAGGTGCAATTTCCTGTAAAAATGATGAAAAAGTCCTTATTCCAATAAATATGGCTTACGGCAGTTTTATCGCACTCGGCAAGGGAAATTCAGAATGGAATAACTCCGGACCGCACGGAGCAGGAAGGATTTTTTCAAGAACAAAAGCTAAAGAAGTATTATCAATGCAGGATTATCAACAAAGTATGAAAGATATACACAGTTGTTGTATTTCAACAGGGACTCTTGATGAAGCACCTATGGCATATAAAAACGGTGATGAAATAAAAGAACTCATTGAACCGACTGCTAAAATTATCGACCACCTTATACCCGTTTATAACTATAAAGCAAGTTAGAACTGCAAATAAAATCTGAGTTACCGGAATGGGCAAAAAATTCTTCAAATAGTTTTATGCTGAGCAAACGTATTTTTCATTTTTTTGACATTTTTATATTCCTTTTCTTGTAATTTTTGATTCTTCTT
>JAJQFK010000218.1 GCA_021201175.1 Candidatus Gastranaerophilales bacterium
GAAAAGTGCAAATCCTTCGCTTCAATTTCAGCCTTTACTTCTATATCACCATTTTCCGGAGTATATTTTAATGCGTTTCCAAGCAAATTTAATATTACACGCCTGATTTCATTTCTATCAGCAATAACAAGTTTATTTTCAAGATTTTTAAAGTTTTTGTACACTTTTTGACACTTTTTATTTGCTAATGGCATTATTTGATTTATACATTCATCTGCTAAAGTTTCAAAATTAAAAGATGTTTTTACGAGTCTTAGATGTCCGGCTTCATATTTATATACTTCTAAAAGTGTATTTATTAATCCGAGCATATCTTCATTACTTTTTTTCATTGTGGATAACAAAAGTCTTTGCTTATCGGTTAATTCTCCTAATTTACCGTTGAGAAAATATTCTAAAGTTTGTATGGCTGCAAGTGAAGGAGTGCGCAGGTCATGTGTTAAAGCAGCTATAAAATCTTCTCTTAATCTTTCCATTTCTTTTTGGAAGTTTACATTCCTAATAACAAATACATATTTATTATCATCGGTTTCCGATTTCGCGGGAATGCAGGCACAGCTTATTTCTACAGGAATATTTTGACCGTTTACAAAATTTTCTATGGTTATATCTCTAAGTAATTTTTCTTCTGTTTGATTAAATATATTTTCGGCTTCTGTATTTTTTATTTTAAATAATTCTTTAAAATATTTACCTTGTATAATCTCCTCCGATAGTCCGAATAAAGATTCGCATGCAGGATTTGAATCTATAACAGTTCCCCCGGAAGAAAATATAAGAATTCCATCGGCGCAATTATTAATTACTGCGCTTAAATGTTCGTTCATATTCATTATATCTTGCGTTTTTTCTTTAACCAATTCTTCTAAATGCCGGGAGTATTTTATTAATTTTGCATTTGTTTCTTCCAGTTTTACTGTCAATTGAGAGTGTTCATAGGCATTTTTTATATTTATTATTAATTGGTCGTTATCCCAGGGTTTTTCTATATATTTATACAACCCGACTTCATTTATTGCTTTGATTGCATTTTCTTTATCAGCATATCCTGTTAGCAGTATCAAACTTGAATTAGGGTGTAATTTTTTTGCCTCTGCCAAAAATTCAATACCGTTCATTTCCGGCATAAGGAAATCTGAAATTATTACATCTCTATGGTTATTTTTTAAATATTCAAGTGCTTCTTGGGGATTATTGTACAGTACTGTGTCCGTAAAATTTTCAATCATAAAAAGTGATTTTATTGAAGAAGTTACTAATTTATCATCATCTAATACTAAAATTTTGTATGAAAACTGCATTTTATTTACACACTCCCATACAAAATGATAGATTAGATTTATTAAACAGACAACTTTTTAACAATTATTAAAAAGAGCAAGAATGTTTTCTTTTTGCTTTCTTAAATCCTCTATTGTAGATTCTAACAGTACAATTTCTGTTTTTAGCACTGTCATCTTTTTTTTGATTTCCAAAGCTTTTTCTTTTTCTTTTCGTAATTTTATTCTTTTGTCATATTCTGTGACCATTTCTTTTGCTTCTTCCAATGACGTATTATTTATTATTCTGTTTAGATTCTTTAGTTCCTGATTGGCTGTATTAACCTTTCTGTTTAAGTTTGGAATATTATCATTTAATCTCTGCTTCTCTTTTTGCAGTTCGTCGTGTTTTTGTTTATAATTATATGATTGTATTATGGGGGTATTTTCTATTTGCTTTATTTCTGCGGTTAACTGTTTCTGCGCTGCTTCATTTACTAAATTTTTTATTGCGCCCGTTGTTTTTGTTTTTTGTGTGAGCTTGTATGCTTCAACAAGTAATTTGTAATAATCCAATTGGGAATTTTCTTCTTCCGTATAATTTTCTTTTTTGAATACGAATCCCTCTGAAAGTTTCAGTTCTTTTTCAACATCTGCTTTCCTTTGTAATTCTTCCTCTCGTTTATTTTTCTGAATTTCAATATTTAACTTTGCTTCATTAAGTTTTGAATATGCATTAATAATATCTTCAGCATGATTTTTCTTTGAAATAAGTATTTCTGTTGACGGATATTCTTCATCTATTATGGCAATATTCTCATTTGTTTTTTGCAATTTTATTTCCGATTCTGCTATTTGAGAAGAATATAATTCTTTTTTTTCGGTCAAATTCGCAGTTTTTGATTTTATTTCAATTTCTTCTTCCTTTGATAAATTTTTTTTATTTTTTAATGTATATATTCGGTTATCTATTTTTTGGATTGATGATTTTAATTCGGATATTGCATCATTTAATGAATCCGCCTTACCTTTTAATGTATTTCGTTCAATTAGCGCATTATATTCTTCATCAGAATTAAGTGTTTCATTTTCTTTTGATAATTCTTTATACTTGTTTTCTTTTGTTTCTATATCATTTTGGCAAGATTCTATTGCTTTATCAACAGTTGATAATGAAAGCTTAATTCTATAATCAACCGAATCCAAATTATTCTTAGCTTCGGTTCTTAATGTAATTAAATTTTGAAGATTTTTTAATACATTTGAAGCTGATAATCTTTTTATTATTTCACCTTGAGATACATCTAAAATATTAGATGCTGCATATTTAAATTTCTCTTTTGGCATATTATTTATTATTGAAGGATATATGGTATAAAACTCTGAAAAGGGCATTCCTTTTTTTAAATCATGATTACAACAATAACATGCCTCTACAAGATTTATATCGGAATAGTTATTATTTTGCTCCAAATTTTGAGCGGATATATGGTCAACTGTTTTCAACAGCGGCTGCATATTCTTAATTAATGCTGCTTGTGCCTCATCTTTTTCCATATCGTATACTTCGTCAAATACATCCATACCTCTTAAATACGGTTTCTTTGATGAAATATCCATTAATCTTTTATAAAAATTTATTTCCTGTTTGTTTTCAGATTGTTTCGCAATCGCAATTTCAGACCCATTTTTAGCCCCTTGAAGTTTTTCTAATATACTTTTATCTTTCCTTCATTTCGGTCATATTTAGAAATTAATATTTCATTTGCAAGACTTTCAATTTGTGAATTATCGTAAACTTTGCAACCGCAATATGCGCAGTGGTTAGTCGGATTTATTATATCCTCTTTACTGTAGTTTTTTGCGGAAAAACTCACTATATCCATTCCCGGATATACATTAT
>JAJQFK010000031.1 GCA_021201175.1 Candidatus Gastranaerophilales bacterium
ATTATCTTCTGAAGGTACAAAAAATGTATTAAATTCAGTTCTGGAATTCGCCAAAACAACAGATATGAATCTGAAAGAATCGGAATTGACAAAAATAAAAGAAGCCGTTAAAACAGCATGCAGCCTAAAAAATACAGAAATTGCAGAAAATAAATTTTCTGATGTTGCAGAAAAATCACTGGAAATTATAAAAAACAAAAATGTAAATTTATCGGAAGAAACATTAAAAAGCTTATCTAAAAATATTATTGAAAACATAGAAAAAGAAGCAAAAAAATCAACAATTCAGGTCGAAACGAAACTCAAACCTTTTGTTGATATAGTAATACAGCCGTTTAAGTTTGTAATGTCCGCTGCAAAACTGCCTTTTAAAATAACAAGTTCGGCAATAAAACTGGCGGTCTCTCCAATAGAGAACAAAGCAAAACAAGCAGTATTAGGGGAAGCAGAATTAAAAAATTATGAAAAATTAATACATAATGCTGTTGTTCAGATTTTTGGCGAATCTAAATCAAATACCGGAAAAATAAGTCAAACTGTATTTGTAAATGCTATTGAACAGCTAAATAAAAAGACACTGCCCTACAGAAATGCCGAAGCAACACTAAAAGAAGCAATTGCATCAGGAAAATCAGACGCAGAAATAGAAAAAGCAAGACAAACATTAAATACGGCAAAACAAAAATTAATGAGATATGTAAATACAGCGGTTGAAAATTCGTTTAACGGAGTTACACAATCAAGTAATAAAAATACCGATTTGGCAATGATGTCCAAGCTGGCATCATCAACCGTCACGTCTGCATTTCTTGTAGCGGATAACTATAATATGGTAATGATAAAATCTAACGGAGAAGATAAAGAGAGCGCAAAAGAAACTGCTAACGAACGTATTATTCAAAGACTCAGCGGACTATTCTATCAGGCATTATTCATCAATTGGTTTAATGCAACATTCAGAACAACTTATAATAGTTCATTAAAGGGAATGACTGCGGTTGTAATACCTAATACATTAACAACAGAAGTATTAACAAGAAAATCAATAGGAATGCCGGTCGGGAAAAAGTCATTTGAAGAATTACAGGCTAATGAAGAAAAGAACGAAAACAGAAAAGGATTTATAGGTAAATATTTCAAATTTATGAGACTTTTAACCGGTAAAAAACCGTTAAAAGACAGAATGCCAAAAGACAAAACTGTTGAAGTTCAAAAAAACACGGCGAATACAGGTTCTACAAATTTACTTGAAAGATATACAAAATAATTAATTAAAATTTAGTTTTTTATAGTAAAATAATTATTGTAAACAGAATGCCGATGTAGCTCAGATGGTAGAGCAATTGATTCGTAATCAATAGGTCAAGGGTTCGATTCCCTTCATCGGCTTTTTGTTTCACATTTTGTGTCTTTAATTAGGTAACAACTTTGGTAAAACTAAAATATATTTTTATTTTCGATATTGGTGTATTTTTCGACCGTTTTAAAATTTTTAAGAATTTTGAATAAAAATATTCATGCGATTTTAGAAAAATGTCTGCCTGATATATTTTTTCACCCGACAGATATTTTATGTTTATAAATTCAATGTATCATAAACCTTGGCAACAATTTTCCATTCACCGTTAATTTTATTTAAATTTAAAATATCTGTAAATTTGTAACCATGCCAGTTGTCTTCAATTACTCTAACAACTGCAATGGTTTTTTCTAAAGCTAAAACATCTGTTCGTGCAATATAATTATCGCCGGCAGCACCCATTTTATCAATTGTTTCATAGAATAATTGAATTGAACCTGATTGATATTCTTTTTCATTTAATTGCCCGAAAAATACAGCTTTTTCATAAAAATAAGGTTTTACAATTTCACTGTTTCCGTTTTTTACAGCTTCAATAAATTTTTCTGCAACAGCTTCAACCGCATTAAATTCCTTAATATCATCTCTCATTTTTTAATCCTTTCATTTTTATATGAATTATGTTAAATTACTATGGGATATAATTCAAGTACGGTAATAAAGGTAACTGTAAAATGGAAGAAAAAGATTGTTTAAAAAGTGTTGAAAACTTTGACAAAACAGGATTTAATTATACAATGTCGCAAATTACAGGACGGTATAAATTAACGGTTCTTTATGCAATTTACAGACACGAAGTTATAAGATTTAATAAATTGCAGCGATATTTAAATATTTTATCTCATAAGACTTTAAGTAACACACTAAAAGAACTTGAAAATAACAACTTAATTATAAAAAAAGATTATCAGCAAATACCGCCAAAAGTTGAATATTCGCTATCTAAAAAAGGAAAATCTTTTATTCCTGTTCTCTATGCTATGTGTGAATGGGGAGAGAAATTTCTAAAATAATAACAGTTATTTTATTTTTCTAAACTGTCTTTGATTTTTGAGATAAATAAATCAACGGTTTTAGAGGGATGTTTTGCGTAAATTATTCCGTAAGGAATTTTATAATCCCACTCCATTGGAATTGTTACAATAGAGGGGTGAACATCTTTCCAAATGTCCAATGTTTCCATAATACAGCCCATTTGCTCGCATTCATTAAAAATACTTGTATCGTAAAAATGCGGGGAATCTAAAATTGTGATTTTGGGGTGTTTTGTGTTAATCTCATTTCTTAAACTGTTTAATACAGGCGAATCTCCTTGTTTTACGAGTATAATTGTTTCTCCGTTTAAATCATTCCAGCATAGTTTATTTTTTTTAGATAATCTATGCTTTCTTGGAACAGCAATTGCACAATTTCCTTGTTTAATTTGCAGAATATTATAATTTTCTTTCCATGTTAAAGAATCGCATGGACCTGCAAAACAATCAATTGTTTCTCCCAAAGAAGAAAGCATTGTTTCCATCCCCGAAGGAGTATCATCAAAAGGAACAATATGAATTGTTATTGAAGAAGTTCCATCATCTATTTTTGACCATAAATCTACTAACATTTTGCAAGGACGAAGAATAGATGTGCCGACTCTAATTACTTGTTTCTTGTTTGCTGCAATCTGTTTTGCTTTTAATACAGCTTGTTTAGAAATTTTCACAATTTTTTTTGCTTCTTTATAAATGACGCGGCCTTGCGAAGTTAATTTTACCCCTTGATTGGTTCTCTCAATCAATTTTGCGCCAATTCGACTTTCAAACTTATTTACTTGATTCATTACAGAAGCAGGAGTTGTAAATAATACTTTTGAAGCCTTTAAAAAGCTCCCTTGCTCTATAACAACAATAAAAGTATTGAGTTCTCGATTATACATATTTGTATCTCGTTTTTAGTTTTTCTAAAAACGATTTTAACATATTAATATCTTCAATGTCAATGATTTCAAGGTTAAAATATGATTACAACAAAAACTAAAAAACATAATTTAAAGCATAAGTTGTTTAATATGAAAGAAAGCGAGGAAATTTTATGAAATGCAGAAAACTGAGAGATTTAAAAGTAAGCCCGATTGGAACAGGCTGTATGGGGTTTTCTCACGGTTACGGCGAAGTTCCGGGCAAAGAATATACAATTGAGGCTATAAGAAAAGCGCATGATTTTGGCTGTAATTTTTTTGATACAGCTGAAGTTTACGGCAGAGAACGATTTTACGAAGGTCATAATGAAGAACTTGTCGGTGAAGCTATTGAACCGTTTAGAAAAGATATTGTACTTGCGACTAAATTACACATTGATGAAAATGCTTTAAAAACTACAAAATTATATAACGTTATAAAATCTCATCTTGAAGAATCAATGAAGAGATTAAGAACTGATTATATTGATTTATATTATCTTCATAGACTCAATGAATTTATTCCGGTAGAAGATGTCGCAGGAGTAATGGGGCAATTGATAGATGAAGGTATAATAAAAGCCTGGGGTCTGTCGCAGGTTTCCGTTGAAACACTTGATAAAGCTCATAAAGTAACACCCGTCAGTGCAGTTCAAAGCCTCTATTCAATGCTCGAAAGAGATTTAGAAAAAGAAATATTCCCTTATTGTCTTAAAAACAATATTGGCGTTGTGCCGTTTTCACCTATTGCAAGCGGATTTTTATCGGGCAAAGTTACTGTTGACACAAAATTTGAGGGTTATGATGTAAGAAAGTTTGTACCCCAGTTATCAAAAGAAAATATTATTGCAAATCAGCCTGTTTTAGATATTTTAAATAAATTTTCCAAAGAAAAAAATGCAACAAATGCACAAATTTCTTTAGCGTGGATGCTGCATAATTACCCGAATGCTGTTCCAATTCCTGGCTCTAAAAATCAAGAAAGAATTTTAGAAAACCTTGGAGCATGGAATGTTGAATTAACGGAAGAAGAATTTAATTCATTGGAAAAAGCACTAAATTCTTGCAAAATTTACGGGCATAGAGGGCATGAAGAATCGCAGCAAACATCTTTTGCTAATAATTGGCTGCAAAACAAAAAGGTTTAAAACAATGAAATATGCAACTTTGAATAACGGTGTTGTAATGCCAATGATAGGGTATGGAACTTATCAAACCCCTGCAAGGATAACTGAAAAATGTGTTTTGGAAGCAATAAATTCAGGCTATCGTTCAATAGATACAGCTCAGTGTTATGGCAATGAAAAAGAGGTTGGTATTGCTTGCCGCAAATCCGGAATTACAAGAGAAGAATTATTTATTACCACAAAACTTTGGGGTTGCAGCGGGTATCAAGATACACTTCGCTCCATTGAAAGTTCCTTGAAAAATTTAGATTTAGATTATATCGATTTATTGCTTATCCATGAACCTGCAGGAGATGTTTATGAAATTTATCGTGCGATGGAAACTTTCTATAAAAATGGAAAATTGCGTGCAATTGGTGTTTCTAACTTTTTAGAAGAACGATATTTGGATTTAGTAAACCATTGCAAAATTATTCCTGCAATAAATCAGGTTGAAACTCACGTATTTCGTCAGCAGAAAAAATTAAGAGATTTGGAATGCCAAATCGGGACAAAACATGAAAGTTGGTCGCCATTAGCTTGCGGTCAAAACAATATATGGAATAATCCAAGATTATTACAGATTGCTAAAAATCATAATAAAAGTGTTTCACAAATTGCTTTGAGATTTTTGCTGCAGCAAGGAATTATTGTTATTCCAAAAAGTACAAATCCTGAGCACATGAAAGAAAATATTTCTGTTTGGGATTTCGATTTAGAAATAGAAGAAATGCAAGCGATAAAAGAATTAGAAGTTGGACATAGCCTGTTTAACTGGTGGTAAATCTTGAAATAATTTAGAAAGGAAATAATTATGAAAAAAACAATTTTTGTACTTGGAGCAGGCAGAGGCTGCGGAAACAGCGTTGCTAAAAAATTTGCAGAAAATGATTTTCGAGTTGTGCTAATGTCAAGAAATGAAAATCATTTGGCTGAATACGAAAAAGAATTTACGGAAAAAGGAATTGAAGTATATACAAAAGTCTTTGACGCTTCAAATTTTGATTCAATAACAAAATCTTTAAATGAATTAAAAGAAAAATTCGGTGCTCCTGATGTACTATTCTATAACGTTGGAGTTACAACTATTGATTCTAAGATAAAAGGAGATAAAGACGTAAATCTTTTATTAAACCGTTATATGGTTGATGTAACAGGTGCATATCATAGTATACAACAGATTCTTGATGAAGAATTTAAGAAAAAGAACGGTGCTATCCTTGTTACAGGAGGCGGACTTGCATTGAACCCTATGTATGATTATCTTCCCTTATCAATGGACAAAGCCGCCCTTAGAGCTATGTGTATAGCCTTGCATAATGAATTAAAGAAACAAAATGTTTTTGTCGGAGTAGTAACCGTAACCGGAGCAATAATACCGGATGATCCTGATAATCTTACAAAGTTGGCTAATGCTTTTTGGAAACTTTATACAGAGCGCAAAGATTGTGAAATTATACACTAGTCTTTAAAAAGGAATTAGAATGGAAAACTCTGCACCAACAAAAACAATAAATCCATGGCTAATGATTATCCCGCCTATATTGGCTTCATTTATGTGTATTCTTGATACAACAATCGGTAATGTTGCCCTGCCTCATATGGCAGGCGCATTATCTGCAACCAGAGATGAATCTATGTGGATTTTAACCAGTTATCTTGTAGCTTCAGGTGTAATTATGCCTGCTGTTGATTGGTTAAGCAAAATTTTTGGACGAAAACTTTATTTTATAATCAGCATTAGCGTTTTTGTTCTGGCTTCAATATTATGCGGCATGGCAAAAAGCCTTGGATTTATGATATTTGCAAGGGTTTTGCAAGGGTTAGGCGGCGGCGGAATAGTGCCTATTGCCAATGCGATTATTTTTGAAGGTTTTGCCCCTAAAGAAAGAGGACGAGCTTTATCTATCTTTGGTATCGGCGTAGTTTTAGCCCCGATTATAGGACCTGTTATCGGCGGTTGGATTACTGATAATTGGACATGGCCATGGATATTTTTTATAAACATACCTTTTGGAATTTTATCGGTATTTTTGGCTTTTAATTTAATAGAAGATCCGCCATTTTTAAAAAGAGCAGAAAAAATTACTATTGACGTTAAAGGATTTTGTTTTTTAACCATTTGGCTTGCAAGCTTCCAAACTGTACTTGATAAAGGAAATAATGCAGGTTGGTTTGATTCAGCCTGGATATGCTGGACATTTGCAATTTCTGTTATTAGCTGCGTTTTATTTTTTTATTTTCAATTTACAACAAAGGATTCTTTACTGGATTTATCTGTATTTAAGGATAAAAACTATACAATAGGAATTATTATTCAAGTTATAGGACAAGCCGTTTTATATTCATCATTAGCGATATTACCGCAATTTTTACAGAATATGCTTGGCTATAGTGCATATTTAAGCGGTGTTACAATAATGACTCGCGGAATGGGAAGTGTCATTGCACTTATAATAACAGGTACTTGTTCTAACTTGATTGATAATAGAATTTTTACAGGGTTAGGACTTTTAATGATGGGTGTATCGGGAATATTATTCGGAAATTTGAATATGCAGATTTCACCTGATAGTATCTTGTTACCAAATGTAATTTTAGGTATCGGAGTAGGGTTTACGCTTATTCCTATTATGTCTATAACCGTTATGACACTAAATAAAACACAAATGACAAATGCAAGCGCAATTCAAAATTTATTAAAAAATGTTGCAGGTGCAGTTGGAACATCTTTAGTATCAACATTAGTTACCAGATACAGCCAGGTCCATCAATATATGCTGGTAGCAAATTTAACCCCTTTAAATCCAAATTATACAAATAGACTAAATCATCTTATATCAACTTTTTCAGGTTATTCTCAAGACGTTGCACAAAAAATGGCGGAAGGATATCTTTATAAAGAATTAGTGACACAATCCACCTTGTTTGGCTATATCGATGCCTTTAGAGTTTTTGGAATTGTATGCTTTTTTATTATACCGCTGCTGTTTTTATTCAGAAAACAATCGAAAACTTAATTTTTTGGTAAATTTATTTTATTTCTCAAAATTGTTGTCAATTTACACTACGTAAACATTAATGCCAAATTTTAAAACTTTTTTGCCCGAAATAATCAAATTATTTGTCAAGAAAAATCATTTTATGTGTCTGTTTACATCTATAGCATTAAGTAAGTAAAGAGAGAGCAAAAAGTTATTTATATTTGGTTTTTAGTAAGGCTAAAATTAATATAAAAACCTAATCATTAATAATATGAACAGATGAACCGGAAGAATATGAGGTCGGGCGGTTCCAATATATACTGTTTCTTGTTTGCGGCGGATAGGCTCTGCCAATATGATTCAATCTGCTGCTGATTTTATCCGGATACCGGTTTAAACGTCTGCTTCTATATCTATCATTATAATATTTTGAAATTCCATTATTATATGAATTATTTAAAAATCTATTTGCATAATTTCTTTGATAGGTATTATAAACCGAATTATATCCGTTGCCATAAGGACAATAACGCGACGAATTATTCAAGTAATCCATAAAACCATTTCCGTAAAGACCGCCTGAATAAAATGTGTTATCGTGTAAAGACGGAGTAAATCCGGTCATAGTTCCTCCCGAAAAAGTATCTGAAACACTGTCAAAAAATGATTTTATTGTACTCTTTTTAACCGGATAGTTATTATATGAATATATAGCACCGGGATTATGTGCATTTTCACTCATATTCATTAACATATTTATTCTTGAATCTATACTGCCGGATTGGGTCATACCTAACAAATCTGTTTCCAGACGGTTTAATCGACTTGAAAGGCTGTCATTTGAATAAATCTGCCCGTATTTTGAGTATTCAATATCATCTAATTGATTTTGTGAATAAGCAAAAACAGGAATTATACAGCTAAAAAACATAAAATTTAATAAAAATAATTTTTTTAACATCAAAAACTCTCCATTAATAAATGGTATTTTGTTACAGTTTTCGTAACAAAATATCGGGTACAATACCGCTTAAATTATATGGAGGATTAAATGTAATTATAATAGCCGCCATGGCAGTTATACAGGATAATTATTCCAAATTTTTCAATATAAAGATTGTTTCATTTACATTCACAAGCAAATTTTCCAATTTTGCATCAAGATTCTCTTTTGTATATATATTATCAGAAGAAGTATAGGGTAAATAAGGTTGAGTAGTTAAACTTTTCATTCTAAATGTCGCGGTTTCCCTTGCAAGTGCGGATAATTGAATTAATCTTCCGTATGAAAGGTAGTTACTTTCTTGTTTATCCTTATATTCTATACGTATATATTCAATATTATCAATTAAATTGCTAACGATTGCATTAAATTTTTGTATATCCTGATTAGTATTAAGACATTTCCTAAGTTTCTCCAAAACAAGAATTACAGAGTTGATATCATTAATATAATTTGTAGTTTTATCTTTTTTTATAATAATGTCAACATAATCATCATTTTTTCTGGGGATAGGCTTAAGTTTAGATTCGGATTGCTTATCAAGTTCTTCTACAGAATACGGCGCCGAAGCTTTTTCAGATGTTTGTTTTTTTAAATGAACAAATTCCGACTCAATATCGGGCAGTGTTCCCATATAACCCGCACCTGTAGTAAGTCCGACTACCATTATAAGTACAAATAAAATTATATATCTTCTCATATTTTAATTATACTTATATTTGTTTGAAAGTGAATAATTTTTTACAACTTTAAATGTATTTCATTTGGCTGATATATATGGTCTAATTAAAATATGAAAAAGATAATATGTTTATTTATACTAAGTTTAATTTTGCTAACTTCTTGTTCAAAAAAAGAAGTGATATCGTCATACGATAAGATAATAGAAAGAGATGTTCTGATTGTCGGTGTAAAAACCGATTCAAAACCGTTTGGATTTATAAATCCCAAAACAGGGCAAAATGAAGGATTTGATATTGATATAGCGAAATCTGCCGCACTTGAAATTCTTGGAAATGAACGCAAAATTCAATTTGTACCTGTCAATCCAAACACAAGAATAGAAGCTGTAACATCAGGTGAAGTTGATATGGTGATTGCAACAATGTCAATAACCCCGCAAAGGGAATATTTTGTTGATTTTTCACAACCTTATTATATTGCAGGACAGAGTGCAATAGTAAAAAAAGACAGCAGCATAAATACTTTTGCAGATTTAAAACACAAAACTACAATAGTTGTACTTGGTTCAACTGCGGAAGAAAATTTGAGAAGAATTATTCCTACGGCAAAAATTATCGGTTATACAAACTATAAAGATGCATTTCAAGCGTTAAAAGAAGGTAAAGCAGACGCATTAAGCACTGATAATGCCATATTAACAGGTTTTATTCTTGATAATAAAGGTTATAGAATCCTTAAAAATAAGATTTCACGAGAGCCCTATGCTATTGCTATAAAAAGGGACGATAATAATGAAAAATTAAAAAAGACTCTCGACATGTTAATTACAAGAATGAACCGCGACGGTTCTATGACAGATTTAAAGAAAAAATGGCATTTAATATAATCCGGTATAGTTCCGCATTTTTGTATTAATTCATTAATTTTACTTTTTTCATTATATGTTTGGACATATAATGAAAGTGGTTTCTCTTGCGAAAACCGAATAAATTTTGATATATTAAACAAAAATGAGGATGACTGCTATTGTCATCCTCATCTTATATAGAGTTAAATCAATTATAACTTAGAAGCAACCATTAAAGTTGTTTCAGCCAATCTTGTAGAATAACCCATTTCGTTATCATACCAGGAAACAACTTTAACCATATTATCGCCCATTGTCATAGTCAAAGCGGCATCTACAGTAGAAGATTGTGTAGTTCCGATAAAGTCAGAAGAAACTAACGGTTCTTCACTGTAACATAAAATATGATTATCAGCAGCTTCTTTTAAAGCAGCATTAACAGCTTCTGCCGTAACAGGTTTTTGTGTTTCAACAACAACATCAACAACTGAAACATCAGGAGTAGGAACTCTCATAGCGAAACCGTTTAATTTACCTTTCAATTGAGGCAATACTAATGCAACAGCTTTAGCAGCACCGGTAGTTGTAGGAACAATATTTAAAGCCCCTGCTCTTGCACGGCGAGGATCTTTATGACCTGCGTCTAAAATTCTTTGGTCACCTGTATAAGAGTGAACTGTAGTCATCAAACCTTTTACAATACCGAATTTTTCATCTAAAACTTTAGCAACAGGTGCTAAACAGTTTGTAGTACAAGAAGCCATAGAAATTACATTATGTTTTGTTGTGTCGTATTCTTTATCGTTAACACCAAGAACGATAGTAATATCTTCATTTTTTGCCGGTGCAGAAATAATAACTTTTTTAGCACCTGCATCAATATGAGCATGAGCTTTTGTTGCATCTGTGTAGAAGCCTGTAGATTCAACTACAACATCTACATTTAATTCTTTCCAGGGAAGATTAGCGGGGTCTTTTTCCGCATAGAATTTAATTTTCTTACCGTTAATAACTAAACCGTCATCAACAACTTCAACACAACCGTCAAATTTACCCATAACCGAGTCATATTTAAAAACGTGAGCTGCGTTTGCAGGTGTCAAGCCTGGGTCATTAATAGCAACATAATTAATTTTATCAAAGATTCCTTCTCTGATTGCTGCTCTTAAAGTATTTCTTCCGATTCTTCCGAATCCGTTAATTGCAACATTTACCATAGTTTTTGAACTCCTTTTTTACCTACCATGATTTTATATCTATGAGTTAGTTATAAATTAAACATAAAGTTTAATCAAGTATTCAAAAAAAATTTTTTATAAAACGTTCGGATAAATTTATTCATATTTTATAAACAGAATTTTCTTTAATTTCAAATATTTCCACATCAGTTAAATATTCTTTTTTAAAATGCAAAGTATCAACAGACGTAATTATAGTCTGTGTTTCATTTCCTATAGCATTTAATAAGAAATTCTGTCTTAAATCATCAAGTTCAGCCAAAACATCATCTAACAGAAGTATGGCATTAGTATTGATTTTATCTTTTATAAGTTCCAATTCGGCAAGTTTTAAGGAAAGAACTATCGTTCTTTGCTGCCCCTGCGAAGCAAATTTTTTTGCTTCAATCCCGTTGATAAAAAAAGTTACATCATCTCGGTGAGAACCTGCGATTGATTGACCTCTTATTATTTCCTCATTTTGTTTTTCTTTTAATAGTTTTTGAAAATTTTCAAGAATATACTCATTTTTGAATTCAAATTTTTTATCAGTTGGAATATCTCCTATTACTGTTGAGTTGTAAATAATTGATAAATGTTCCGATTCTGAAATTAAATTATGTTTTAAAATTGCAATTTTTTGAAGTTCATATAAAAAATTTAGTCTGATAAAAATAATATTACTTCCGGTAACCGCAAGCTGATCATTC
Organism: Candidatus Gastranaerophilales bacterium; assembly: GCA_021201175.1. Lineage (GTDB taxonomy): Bacteria > Cyanobacteriota > Vampirovibrionia > Gastranaerophilales > Gastranaerophilaceae > Avigastranaerophilus. The sequence continues at coordinate 11,911 of JAJQFK010000031.1, forward strand.
CAGACATCAAGAAGCCGGAGGTCAGCATTAATATTGCCTTTTAAATTTTTAAGAAAATTATTTTTCTGGGTTTTGATTTTATTATATTTTGAAAGCCGTTCGCTATATGCCGGAAAGATTTGGCAAATTGCATTATCAAGCCATTTTCGCCTATCCTCGGGAGTCCCTCTTAATAATAGCAAATCATTAACAGTGAAACACACTGCCGAAATATTATTTATAAATTCCGAAGATTTGTTCTTGTTAATTCCGTTTACTTTTAGTTTTTTACGATTTGGCGGACAAATATTAACTTCAAGCTCTGAATCTATTTCAAATTTATTGGTTAACGCTTTTATTTGACAGTTTTGCTCATTCCACTTTATAAGCTCGGAATCGGTCTTTGCTCTTAATGAATCAAGAGCAGATAAATAGTATATTGCTTCAAGCAAATTTGTTTTTCCCTGTGCATTCTTTCCTATAAAAAGAATTTTTTTTGAAGTTAAATCTAATTCAATATCAGAATAATTTCTAAAATTTTTTAACCATAACTTTTTAATAAACATAATAAGTTAATTATAACAGATTACATTTAAAATTTGAAAATATAGTAAAAATTGATATAATAATAGCAGATTTTAACAGGAGTATATGTGCACAGTGAAAAAAGTTTTTGCGTTTGATATGGGTAAAGCAAGTATCGGTTATTGCGTAAGAGAAGATAATGATATAAAGGAACTTGGTTCTTTAATTATAGATATAAATCATTCTTCCGTTAAAGAAAATAGAGACAGAAGAAGAGCAATGAAAACTATTGAAGCGCATAGAGAGCGGGAAAAATGGTTTAATAATTTATGGATTGAAAATGGGCTTAAAATATTACCTGCAAATGATATGCGTTTTACAAGAGAATTTGCAGCTAAAAATGATACTACGGCATATAATTCTGCTGTTTTGCGCTGCAAATTGATTTTAGGCGAAAGATTGGAAGAATGGCAGATATATAAAGCTCTTCACAGTGCAATTCAAAGACGAGGTTATGATAATAACCTTGCTTGGGCAAATTCTACGGATGATAAAGAAAATGAAAAAGCTGTAAAAACATATTCCTTTGACGGAGATAAAGAACTTATAAAAAATGAAATATACAGATATCCTTGTTTTTATGATGCACTGCTGCAAGGGCTTTGGACAGAAGAAAATCCTAAACATTTTAACGAATTTTTAGGATTATCTCCCCAAAAAATACGAAAAAACGACAGAGTTGCACCAAGATGTCTTGTAGAAAAAGAATTAATTAAATTATGGGAAGAAGCAAAAAAACAGCTTCCTGTATTACAAAAAATCTCTGCTGAAGAATTTTTGTACGGTGAATACAGAGAAGCTTACGGCTCTTATCATAATCCGGAATGGATACAATTTAGAGGAACAAAAAAAGATTGGCAGGGAGTTTTGGGTCAAAAAATCCCGAGATTTGATAACAGAGTAATTGCGAAATGCAGATTACTGCCCAAACGCAATGTTTGCAGTGCCGATACTATTGAAAATATTTCTTTTACTTTATTAACGCAGTTAAAAAATTTTAGATATACAAATTCTTTTACTTTTGAAAATAATCAAATGCTTGCTCCATATGAAATAAAACAGATATATGAAAATAAACTTCCCGAATGGATAGAAAAATTAAATATAAAAAGAAAAGATAAAACGAAAAATCCAAGTTTTACAATCTCTAAAACCGATATTGAATCGGTTATCGGCAAGAAAACGATAAAAGAAAAAACGGACTCATTAAAAGCAAATATTTCGGGTCGTTCATCTTTTTGCAGAAGATCCTGCCAAATTATGATTGATATTATTACATCAGGCAAAAAACCCTTAGAAATTGATGTTGAAAAGTATATTGATAAAGAAGGAACGAATAACGGAATTACAAAAGAAGAAATTCAAACCATGCTGTCAAGACTTGGTGATTGGAATAGTATATGTATTCCGGATAACAGATACGAAATAAAAAAAATATCTCAAAATGCAGATAAAGAAAGTGATATTTTAATTGGTAATATTACAAATCCTGTTGTAAGAAACAGACTTCAAATATTTAAAAATCTTTTAAATGAATTGATTGAACGTGAAGGAAAACCGGATGAAGTTATATTTGAATTTGTACGTGATGGTGCTGATAACTCATTGTTCGGCAGTATGAAAGCAAATAATACCGCTAAATATATGAAAGAGCAAGAGAAGATAAATGAACAAATTAAAAATGAACTTACAGTTGCAGGTGCATATAGCGAAACAAATTTTATAAAATGGAAACTTGCAAAAATTCAGGATTATAGATGTATTTATAGCGGAGAGAGAATCGGCATAACTGATATTGATAATTGCCAGATAGACCATATTTTTCCGAGAACTTATGAAGGATGTGATTCTTTATATAATAAAGTCATTTGTTATAACAAGGAAAATCAGGATAAAGGAGGTAAAACTCCTTATGAATGGTTATATACAGATAAAGACCGCTGGGCTGAATATATGACAAGAGTCCTTAATATGAAAGGAAAATTAGGAAAGAAAAAAGCTCAATTACTGCTTTTACCGCCCGAAAAATGCGAAAAGCTCATAGACCACTATAATGCTCTTGCCGAAACTGCCCAAGTTGCAAAAGTTGCAAGTGCAATAACTCACTTTATTTGCGGATGGGGTATGCAAACAAAAGACAGCGAGAGACATGTTTTTGTTGAAAATGGCTCGATGACAGCTAAAATTAGAAATATATACAGGTTAAACTCCATTCTTGGAGATGATAAAAAGAAAAATAGAGAAAATCCCAAACATCACGCTTTAGATGCAATTTGTATTAGTTATGCAAGAAATTTAAAACTTGACGAACAAAAACATAAATATTATGTTGATGGGCTTAGTAAGCCTTATATAGAACAAAAAATTTCAGAGCTAATGCCGTTTCCTTATACACATAAAAAAATTCTAAAAGCGAATACAAGACCTTTAGAAACAATATACGGCAAAAGAATTATTGAAGGTAAAGCATATATTACTTCAAAAGTCGGTATTGAAACAATTAAACAGGATTTAAAATCAATAAAAAATATTGTTGATAAGGCTGTAAAAGAAGATTTAACACAAAAATTTGAACTGAAAATGTCAGCCGATGAATGGCAGAATATGCTGAAAAATTATATTCATCCTAAGAAAAAAACACAGGTAAGAAGATTATTAACAATAGTTTCTGAGGGAATTCTTGAAAAGGACATAAACGGACGAGAAAGAATAGGCGAGTTTGCGGATTTCGGCACAAAAGGCACGATGGGGCAATTTAAGCATTCACAAAGTCATAAAAGGCAAATATTCTATTACGACAAAAATGGGAATGTGAATGTAATGCCTGTTTTTGCAAATATATCAAAAGAAGATGAAAAATCACTAAAAAAGAAACTTATTGATATGGGCTGCAAACTTTATAAAGGCGGCGAGGTATTTTATTCAGGCTGCATGATTAATATTCCTAATGAATTTAATGGAGGAAAGAATAAATATCCGAAAGGAATATATAAGATAAATACAATAAAAAAGGATAAGGTAATAGAACTAACAAATAGTACAGGCAATAAAATATTAACAAGTGCTAAGAATCTGACAGATGTAGGATTTTATAAAGTAAAAAATAAGAAATTTTGACTTTATAAATAAAATAATTAAATGTAGACTATGAGTTACCATATTCTACATATTACAAAAGCAGGAAGTTATATATCAATTGACCGTGGTCTTTTGTTTTGTGAAGTAAAGGCGACAGGAGAATGTTATAAGCTGCCGATTGCCGACATAAAAGCCGTTATTATATGTACACCTGCTGTAGCATTTTCAAATAATGCAATAGCTGCTTTATTAAAAAATAATGTGGTAATCCAACATTGCGACAAATTCTTTCAACCGATTGGCTGGAGTGTGCCTCTGGCTCGAATTGTTAAAACAAAAGTATTTAAAAACCAAATTCTGCAAAATGAAGAATTTACCCAAAAACTTTGGAAGAAGATAGTAAAACAGAAAGCTCTAAATCAAGCAGCGGTGCTTGATTTTATAGGTGATAATTCTCATAATTTGTATAATTTAATAAATAAACCGCTGATGAATGAAGCAAATATTGCTAAACAATACTGGCATGATTATTTTTTTTATTTAAGCGAGCCTATGAAAAGGGAACACAGAAATGCTCAAAGTTTTGAAAATGCCTGCCTAAATTACGGTTATGCAATATTAAAAACAATTATTTATCGTTCAATATTAATACATGGACTATTGCCGAATTTAGGGATTCATCACACAAGTAATTATAAAACGACTCCTTTGGTTTACGACTTAACAGAACCTTTTAGAGCTTTTATAGATTTGTATCTTTTTTATTTTTCTAAAAACTATTCTTTAGAGTTTGAAAACGAAGAAATTCAAGAATGGATTAAATATATTCCGAATTGTCTTAAAGATTACAGGGTAAAATATAAAGATAACAGCTATAAAATTATAGATTTAATAGATATATACGTAGAAGAAATAGCAAATGCTTTTTCTGATTTTGATACAGAAAAGATGTTATTACCGGATATAAAAGAACAATATTTGTATAAAGATACGCAGAAAAACAGAGAATATGAAGAGTAAATACAGAATGGGCTGGTTGTTTGTATGTTTTGATTTGCCTGTTGTTGATAAAGAAGATTTAAAAGCAGCGACGGTATTTAGAAAAAATTTGTTAAATTTAGGATATTTTATGCTGCAAAATTCAATATATGTACGTTCTTGCGTTACTTATGACAAAACAGAACAATACATAAAAATAATTACAAAACTTGCACCTTGTACAGGGCAAATAAATGTTTTTTATTTAACGGATAAACAATGGAGTAATTCTGTTTGTATTGAGAAAGCGAAATATAACCCTTCAAAATATAAAAAGAAAATGGGAGAAAACACAGAAAAGCAAATGACATTCTGGTAGTTTTACGCTATAATTATAATGTCATGTACTTTAAAAGGATTTGAGAATGAGGAATTATTTCGTGCATTTACCATACAGAGGAAATAACTATTCTCCTTTCAATTATGATTGGTCTCTTAACTTAAAATATTTTATGTATTCATTATATATTATTTTGTCTATTTTGTATATCCTATTATAACATATTTTAAATTAAGAGAAAATCAAAACACATCATGGTAACATGCTCATTATCATGAATTATAACATATTTTAAATTAAGAGAAAATCAAAACATATAGC
>JAJQFK010000182.1 GCA_021201175.1 Candidatus Gastranaerophilales bacterium
GGAATATAAATTAGAACATACCGAAATTAATAAAGTGTCAAATTTAGACTTGCCGGAAATATCAGCTCGTATTATGGAAGTTTTTGAAACAAAAGACCGAGCAACGATTTCAGAATTATCAGAACTAACAGGAACGAATATTAACACAATAAAAAAACATTTATCAAGTTTGGTTGAAAATAATTATCTTATAAAACATGGCAAAACAAGAGGTGCTTGGTATACGAAAAATTAAATATTTATTCCAGGCTATTTTGATATAGAATATTATTAAAAAAATATGGTTTACAATGTATATAAAAGAATTTAGAATTAAAAATTTTAGAAAATTAAAATCTTGCATTGTAGAGATTGATAAAAAACAGACTGTTTTTGTAGGTGCTAATAATAGTGGGAAAACATCTGCAATGACAGCAATAAAGTCTTTTTTAAAAGATAAACAAATGTCAGTGTTAGATTTTACAGTAACAAACTGGATGACAATAAATACAATTTGTCAAAAATGGGTTGAAAATAATTCAACAGAAAATACTGAACTGGATTTAGAAGCCGATTATAAAAATTTAAGAAAATATTTACCGACAATAGATATTTGGTTAAATGTTAAAGAAGACGAAATACAATATGTTTCAGATTTAATTCCTGTTTTCGATTGGAAACCTGAATTACTAGGACTAAGGCTTTCTTATGAACCGAAAAACATAGAGACTTTATATAAAAACTTTAAGAAAGAATATACAAAAGTAAGTAAGATTTGGGCAAATAATACTAATTTAAAAATTAAGCCAAGAAATATAAAAGATTTTTTAGAGAACAAAATATCTTCATCTTTTACAGTTAAGCTTTATCTTTTGGAACAATCCTTGTATAAAACTGAATGTGATGAATTTGATGAACAATTTTATGAAAATGAATGTCAATCTTCTCAATTTGAAAAACTAATAAAAATTGATTTAATTGATGCAAATAGGGGGTTTTCCGATGCAAATAATGAAAGCTATGGTTGTGGCGGATTAACGGAACAAGCCAAATCTTTATTTGATAAATATTTAGATCCACTAAAGGAACCAACAGAAAAAGATATTGATGCAATTGAAGCAATTTATGAGGCAACAAAAACTTTTGACGAAAAATTAAATATTAGTTTTGAGGATATAAAAAAAGAAATTAATTCCATTGGTTACCCAGGTTTTACTGATCCAAAAATAAAAGTAGGAACAAAAATTAATTTATCAGAAAGTCTAAAACATGATTCTGTTGTAAAATTAAATGTCATAGACTCTGCTGAACTAACAAATGATGACGATCATTTCCTTCCTGAAAAATATAATGGTCTTGGATATCAAAATTTAATTTCAATGATTTTGAAACTTATAAGATTTCGTTTTGATTGGATGCAAAATCAAAAAGGTTTTCAACATACGGAAGATACCATTATTGAGCCAATCCAACTAGTTTTAATAGAAGAACCCGAAGCTCATTTACATGCTCAAGTTCAAAAAGTGTTTGTTCAAAAAGCTTATAATGTTTTAAGAGCTCATAAATTATTGGGTGATAATACGCAATATACGACACAGATGATTATAAGCACGCATTCAAGTCATATTGCATTAGAAACCGACTTTTCTTCTTTACGTTATTTCAAAAAATGCGATATTGAAAATTTAAAAATACCTTGTTGTAACATAGTAAACTTATCTAACGTTTTTGGCGAAGATGAGCAGACTCAGAAATTTGTTTCAAGATATATTAAACTAACGCATTGCGACCTATTTTTTGCGGATGCCGTTATTATTGTAGAAGGTATTGCAGAAAAAATACTATTGCCTCATTTTATAAAGAATTCAGCTCCAAAACTAGAGAATAACTATATTTCAATTTTAGAAATAGGTGGTTGTTTTGCACACAAATTTAAACCCTTAATTGAAGCATTAGGTGTTTATACTCTTATCATATCAGACATAGATACGATTGACTCTGAGAACAAAGGTGTTTGTCCTGAGCTAAATAAAAATTTAAAAACAAATAATTCAACTTTAAAGGAATGGCTTCCTAAAGAAGAAAGTTACGATAAGTTAATACGCTTGGAAAATAAAGATAAACAAAACGAGGCTTCAAATATTATGATATGTTACCAAATTCCAATCAAAAATCCAAATAATAGCGAGCAAGAATTTTTGCCATATACTTTTGAGGATTCGTTAATATATACAAATGTAGCTTATTTTAAAAAATTAACAACAACAGATGGTCTAACCAAAAAACTAATTGAGGCAATAGATAAATTGAATTCATCTGAAATTTTTAATGAGATAAAAAAAATTAAAAAAGCAGAAGTCGCAACAAGTATATTATATAAAGAAGACTTGAAAGATTTACAAACACCTCAATATATAATTGATGGATTAAAATTTATTGAAAGTTCTTTAAATCCTCAGCCTAAACTAATGGAGAAAGACGCAAGTGCAAATTAATGAGATTGAATTAAATAAAGAAGAAACAGAAATATACAACTGCTTTAAAGATATTAATGATTTAAAAAGTTTTTTTCTTTTTGCGGGTGCAGGATCTGGCAAAACACATTCTTTAGTAAAAATATTGCAAAAATACAAAAAAGAACATGGCGGAGATTTAAAATTAGTAAATAAAAAAATAGCAGTTATTACATATACTAATGCTGCCTGTGACGAAATAAAAGCAAGATTGGACTATGATGATAGCTTTATGGTTTCAACAATTCACAGTTTTTTGTGGGAAGTTATTAAACCTTATCAAAAAGATATAAAAGAATGGGTTAAAACATCTTTATCAAAAGATATTAGAGCCTTAGAAGAAAAAATAAACAGTACAAGAAATAAAAATACAAAAACATATGTTGAAAATATAAAAAAACTTGAAAATAAAAAAAGTAGAATGCTGGCAATAAAAAACATAAAGGTTTTTTCGTATGAACCAAATGGGGTGAATATAGGAAAAGATTGTTTAAATCACGCAGAAATTATAAGCATGGGTGCTAATTTTATTTTAAATAAAACTCTTATGCAACTAATTTTAGTGCAGAAATATCCTATATTATTTATTGATGAAAGCCAAGATACAAATAAAAATCTAATAGATGCATTTTTT
>JAJQFK010000094.1 GCA_021201175.1 Candidatus Gastranaerophilales bacterium
TAAAGAAAGACAAAATTCTATCTCTAAACTATCAGAAATTCCTCAAAATGAAGAAGCATTAATTATTGCAACAGGTCGATTTTTAGGGGAAGGATTTGATATCTCACGATTAGATACAATGTTTCTAACAATGCCATTTTCTTGGAAAGGAACCTTGACTCAATATGTAGGAAGATTGTATCGCAAATGTGAAAACAAAACGGAAATTACGGTTTATGATTATGTTGATGAAAATGTCGAAGTTTTAAATAAAATGTTTAAAAAGCGTGAGCGGGGTTATAAGGCTTTAGGGTTTACAACAAAAATTTTATAGTGCTAAGTTGTGTTTTACACTCACAGTCAGCAATCATTTCCATTTCATCTAAGGTATATTCCTTTAAATGTTTTGCTAATTTTTCTATGTTCATATCAATTGTTGTATTACCCTTAAATTTATTTCATCAAAACTATTTTCTTTTGTAATAACTTCCGGTTTATTAATGAGTTGAACTATTTGCCGGAAGCGGTTGCCGGTGTTTTGTTTTAAAAGTATTATGTCATTTTCCGTTTATTCCGTTAGAAGGCAGAGTCCGTGAGGTTTTATAGAACAATCAATTTAAAGTCGGCTATTTTTATTGTCCTGCAAGACTTTTTAAACAATTTTAAGAGGAGTTTGAAAAATTAATGCCGGTTTAACATATATAAATAAAGGCTCACCGCTAAATAGGGAGAGCCTTCAATTGTATTTTTCGGCAAAATATTTTAAAGAAGGTCAAACGATCTTCTAGTTTTATCTAATACCGTGCGTTTACCTTCAGGGGTAATCGTAATTAGCTTAAAACCTTTTTTCCAGCCGTTATAATCTACCTTTATTATTTTATTGCCGTTTTCATCAAATTTTTCTGTTCTTATAGCGTGAGTAATTCCATTTTTTGTCGTAACGCCATCTTTTGTTTCTCTGACAAGGGGTTCGGATTTGAATTTGTGCTTGTCTAGTACAAGTTTGTCATCTAATACATCGCCCGTTGCTGTGTTTATTGTTTTTTTGTGCCATGCTCTTGGTGAAAGATCAGAAAAAACGCCTATTTCCTTTGTTGACAATATACTCTTGTCGGGCTGTTTTTTAACTTCCGAATGCAATTTTCCAAAATAACCTTCGTTCCTATCGGATGTTATTCCGTTTGTTGAAAATACTGTTTTTATCCACGGTTCGGCATCAAGTTCTCCGTATTTATAACCGTATTGTTCAACTATTTTAGCCCCGTCTTTTTGCGAATAGACTTTTCTGGCAACAGGGCTTTCGTTCTTAATGCGCGTTGAGGTTACAATCTGACCTTTTGCGTATTCCATTACGGTTTTTCCGTCTTTATTCGGAACCGTAATCTTGCCGCTGAATGGTTTCCCATTAGCCACTGCAAAGCCTTTATCAAATTTCCCTATTTTTTTAAATTCATCAATTCCAAGTTCAGGCTTTTTGTGTTTACAAATTGCAAGTGCTGCAAGCCCTGCTACAGCAAGTCCTCCGAGTGCGGCAACGATTTTTTCCTTATTTCTGCTTGCATTTGAGTTTACAATAGTGCCTTTAGATTCAATTCCTTTGTTCGCTATAGTTGTGGGTATGCTTGTAGCGCTAATTTTAGAAACTTCCATAAATTTACCTTTCTATATTTTAAATGTTACGATTATATAAAAACCATAATATTCTAAAATTGCCAAATTTAATGGGAATATGAAGAAATATTACAACTATATAGCCATAAAAATAAACATTTAATTTATTAAATTATAAAGCCAATTTAGTATAATTAAAACAATGAACTATCAAGCTTTAATTAACAAAAATATTAAAAAACTTAGATTAGACAATAATCTAACTCAGGAAGAATTTGCGGAAAAAATAGGAATCAGCATTCAGGGGCTTTCAAATATTGAAAGAAATCGATATCAACCGAGTGCGCAAACCATTGATTTAATTTGTAAAAAATTTGAAATTTTACCAATACAACTTTTGGTTGAAGATAAAGAAGAAAATCGGGAAATAATTAATAACATTTCAACAATACTTTCTCAATGTTCCGCAAAGCGGCTGAAAAAAATTTATGAAATAATTATAAAATTAGTAAAATTTTGAAATTAAAATAACTATAATACGCTCTCATATAAAAATATGCGGGTGGTACCAGATTATATAAAATGTTGAATGGTAAATGGTATAACCCCGAATACGAAACTCTTAACCAAGAAAGCTTAAAAGCTAAAACTCTTTGTTTTGAATATAATTGCTTGAAACCTGATGAAATTGATAAAAAGCGGCAAATTTTAAAAATGATAGGTTTGAATGTATATAAACATACAAAAGAAGATTAGATTAATTGTAAGATGAGATAAGATGAAGAAAAATAAATTCTCTTTTATCATTTCAACACATATTTATAGTAAAATTATTTAAAAGGATTTATTAAATGAAATTGACAGATTTTGAATATTATTTTGATGAAAAAGTTGTTGAGCGAGGTAATAAACTTTTTGAAGAAAATCGGGTGCTGCTTGATTCTCAATTTAACACATTATACAATTTCAAGGTAAAAGGTTCAAAAATCTATTATGTAACTTTTTCTTTGCGTAAAGATTGGGTAATTTCTGTTGAACGCTGTACATGTCCTTATGCAGAAAGATATCTTTGTAAACACATGGCTGCTTGTTTTTATTACTTAAGAAAAAAATTAAATATTCAAAAAGAAACAATGTTATCAGAGTTTTTAAAGAAAAATCCAGAATTAGTTGAACAGAGAGATAATTTAGACAAAGTATTTTTAGAAAAATAAAAAAAGGCGGTTTTATTGAATACGATAAAATGCCTGATTTTGAAATTGCTTATAATGAAATACTTGAATATTTAAAGAATCAACTTAATTTAGAAACAGATAAACAGGAACTTTTCAAGATTTTGTTATTTTTAATTAACACAATTAGCAGAACCCGGACGAATTGTGATGATTCAAACGGTGAAATTGTAAGAAGTTTTTATGCTGTATTGAATTTTATAAAAGAATTTGTAAAAGAGGCTGATGATAAATTATTTTCACTAATATATTCAGAATTAACTAATCCTAAAAATGAATATGATTTTGAACTGGAT
>JAJQFK010000114.1:0-781 GCA_021201175.1 Candidatus Gastranaerophilales bacterium
ATATATGACTACCTTGTTTATATATTTTATGCAGATAAAGCTTGTTTTTTACTTTTTGTATCGTTTTGTGTTGATAAAATTTGTATCCGACATTTAAGTAAAAATTACCGACCATGAAAATGAATTTGAAATTACTCGCATAGTCCTCAAAAGTCAAATAATCATTTTAACCGTACAATTTAGTAAAAGAGGGGTAATACAGGACTGTAATTAGATTTTTAGAATAAAATATTAGAAATTTGAGTTACTTTCTGATACCTAAAAGAGACTTTTGGGTAATTTGCGTAACGCATAAAACGATTAAATTTGAAGTTGCTCAACTCTTAACAAATTTCAATAATTCTTTCAACCAATTAAACAAGTTCCATTTTAAACCTTGAGAAGAGATTTCTTCTATCCGGGGTTGTAAAATGACTTCTTGTTTTCTATCTTCAAAAATCGTTATGACTTTATGTGTGTTTTTGTCATAAGGAATTATATACCATTTATCCTGAAATTTATATCTATACCGTGTAACTCTATTAGACTGTCTATCCAGCAGATAAAAGTTTTCATCAAATTTTTGTCCTTGTATTCGTCTTTGTTTTGAATACCCAATCGTTCATCACAGCGTTTTTTGAAGTGATATGTTTGGTTTTTTGCTTTTGTTCTGCGTTGCTTTTTCATTTATTCTAATTCCATTTTTTTTAATATAATAACTTATTTAGTTAAAAAAGCCATTTAGCCAAATTACAACTGAAATACCATCTCCGACTTTTGGTATATAGTCACCGGCTATATG
>JAJQFK010000114.1:791-3115 GCA_021201175.1 Candidatus Gastranaerophilales bacterium
ATACATAAAGGTTTATATGAAAATATTCATTTTCAATTTTTCTCTCTAAATTAACTTTTAATATCGCAATTGCGGTATCGTTAAAATCTGCGAAATTAATATCTTCAATCTGTCCGACAATTTCATATACACAAGTGGTGTCTTTTGCGCAAAACATTCTAAAAGTATCTGCCTCTGTTTTAAGTATGGGTGGAACAAAATCTTTTTCTGTTTTATTAGGATTTTCTTTTAAAAATTCTTGCAGGAGTATTTCATAATTTGATCCTTCATTGAAGGTGAATTCCTTTTCTTCTAATTTATCTATTGAATATACTAATCCCGAAAGTGATACTGTTTGAATTTTATTTTTTCGGAAATTACTTACATCAACAGGATAAAAAGGATTGTGAAAATTTAATAGTTTCCCGTTTTTCGTAACAGTAGCCATCTCTCCCTCTGCCCCATTTCCCCAAGTATAAATTTCTTTTAAGGTTATATCGTGATTTATCCCTTTTAACACAGGACAGGCAGATATAAATTCGTTTGTATTTCCAAGTTGTTCAATTGTATAAATAGTTGAAACAGGGGAGTTATTTTTATCCATTATGCCAACAAAAGATTTATTATTTAATTTATTATAAAAGACAATATTTCCATCCATAATTTTTTCTGATAACTCTTTCCAAAAAACATCCGGATTTTCATATAATGATTCCCATTTATTTCCCATACCTTCAAAATGTTCCCCCGAAAAATAAGTATGTTTCCTCACCTTGTCCGCAGGTACAATATTCATTCCTCTTATAGATAATATTTTTGGTTCCATGTTAGTTCATTCCTTCCATATTTGCATTCTTTACCCCGACAATTCCTTCAGTCCCGTTCAAATCAACAAGTTTCCCTTTTTGAAAATACATTTTTAACTTTATTTCTTGAGTTTTTGCAGAATAGTCTATGCTAAAACCATGGCGTAATCCATTCTTATAGTTTTGTTCATAACTCAAATTGCCATTGTTATAAAATCTCTGCTTTTTTCCATTTAATTTGCCATTTTTATATTCTGCAACAGTTTTGATTTTTCCTGAACAATGAAATGTTTTACAGATGCCATGTTTTTTGCCCTTTTTATAATAATAATCAACTTCAGTTTTTCCATTTTTATAATAAGCTATGGTTAACCCGTTTTTTTGATCATTATGGTATGGCGTAATCTGTTCAATATTTCCGTTTCGATAATAACTAATCACATTTCCCTCACGTTTCCCATTAACAGAAGGCATTACTTGCTTGAGGGAACCATCTTCGTAATATGTACATTCGTTTCCATAGTATTTCCCATTTTTACATTGAGATGTTGAACGTATTTGTCCGTTTTTATGAAAGTTGGTTATTGTTCCATGACATTTATCTTTTTTCCAATAACTTTCACCCTCGAGTTCTCCTGTTTCATAGTACCATTTTGAATCCCCATCTTGTAAATCATTTTTAAACGTTGTTACGAGTTTTAAATTTCCATTAGGATAAAATTCTTTGGCAACACCATTTCTTACATTTTTTGCAAACATAATTTCGTTACATAAATAATCGTTTTCACTATATTCACGTTCTATACCTTTTTTTACACCTTTCACGAAAGTTTCTTCTTTTTTTAACTTACCATTTTCAAAATAAGTTTTTTGAATACCGTCTAATTTATCATTGGTATAATTTTCAATACTGCATATTATTTTTGTATTTTTGTAATATCCCTTTGATGTTCCATTTTTCATATTATTTTTATAAGTAAATTCCCGATATAAAAACCCTTCCGGTGTATATATTTTAATTATTCCGTCTTTCGGATGCTCATAAAAATCATGAATAATAAAACGTCCGTCTACATAATATAATACAGGCTCATCAACATAAACATTTCCGAATTTGTATTCTAAATCAATATCAAATTCGTCTTCAAAATGAATACATCCAATACCATTATCCCTGGCGAACTTAACTAAGTCTGTGCTAGCTGAAAATTGATTAAATTTTTCTTTTAGTTTATATAATAAACCGCTTCTATCCGTATTGAAAAGTTTTAATAATAACTCTGTTTGTTCATCAGGAAATAAATATGCAATGTTATCGTACTTTTTTCTCTGTTTAGAATAACTAAAAAATTTGACAAGTAATTCTTCTTTAAGGTATTGTGCAGTTACATATCGAATTTCATCACTATTTTCCACAAAAAATAGTATTATTTTATCTATTGGTTTGTATTTTTTAAAATTTAGAATTTTCGTCATAATTATAACCTCAATATAATTTTAATTTAGCATTATAACAAAAATGGTCGCATAGTGATATGA
>JAJQFK010000193.1 GCA_021201175.1 Candidatus Gastranaerophilales bacterium
GAGTATTCACCGGACTTGTTCCACTCCGTCCGTCCGCAAATCCGCTTATCGCGAAATTTTCTCGGACAAATTTAAGCATTTAATATTAATTTATCTGCTTCTTTTGTAGTTACCGGTCCATCTTGCTTTAATATTTGAGCGAATTTATCAAGTTTTTTTGTAAGAGATGAAACACGTCCGTATTGTTTTGCCTTTATTGCAGTACTTAAAGCTTCCGGAGTATTCAGCCCTTTACCTTGTATTAAATTGGTATAATAATCTTTTTCATAGTCTTGAGAAGCTCTATATTCCCAATTCCCCGAGATTGTACTGGGGGTATTTATTCTTTTTGAAGAGCCAAGTATGTCCGGCAAAGTTGCAAATTGATTCTTCGTTGTAAATAATTCCGAAAAAATAGCATTTGATAATTTGGAAGGAGATGCAATAAGTTCGTTTTTGTCTAAATTCAAATCATAAGCCAAATATGCGGCACGTTCTTTTGCATTTTCAACTTGCTCTAAAAGACTGTAATCATCATGGGTTCCCGGACCTATAATATAATCTCCGGGTTTCATATTCTGATATTTATTATCCCCTTTGCTTTCATAAAATTTAACTCTGCCCCAGTTATCACTACCGTATCTTGTAATATGAATGAGTTCAGCGCCGGTATCTTTAACGGAATCAAGAGAGTCATAAGAATTTCCGCCTAATAATTCCAAAAATATTTTGTTGTTTGGAACATTATTTGCTTTTGCAGCTTTACAAACGATATCTTTTATTATTTGCTGTCCTTTATTTTTAATTTTGGGCTGATGGTCAAGCTTGCGCCCTAATTTATTGCCATTATTATCAAAGACATCTTTTCCGTTTTTTGTCCATGGTTCACATATTAACGGATTAATAAGCTGCCAGGCAGCATCAATTCTTACACCGTCATATCTTTTAAAGAAGGTATCGAACTTATTATATAGAAGTTCTCCGGCTTCTCCTTCTATATCATCAAGATTTAGTGCCGGCGACCAACAAGAATATTTTCCGTCGCCAATGTCACAGCCAAATTCATAATTTGGATAAAATGCTGATTTATGCGCCCAAAAATCCTTTTGTGAAAACCCTATCTGACAGTCGCCGTATATGTCTATTCCCTGTTTATTAAATTCTTCTTTTGATTCTTTTTGTTGTTTATCGGCAATAAATTGAACAAATTCTTCAAAATCAACAATATTATTACCGTCCTCATCACTGACAAGTTTCAATTCGGCAATTCTTTGCTTATCTCCTTCCTTTGTATCAAAAATATTTTGATCTCTATCCGGCCATGTTTTCATATCTGCCGAATTATTAGCAGCGGCACAAGCCTCAAATAATGCATCTTTTTCTAACCAGTATTCATTTTTTTGTTTAAACGTTTTGAATTCTTTTTTTAATGCAGATGTTTCTGCCAACTGTTGAAAGTTTGTATATGCTTTTTTGAGCATTGCTTTTTGACCGTCGGGAGCAAAAACATTATCATAGTCTACTTTATCGTGATTTTTTGTTCTTGTCATGTAGTCTGAATCTAAATCAGACTCACTTAATAGACTTCCGTACGTTTTATCCTGAAGTTTTGTTAAATCTATAGAATGGCTGCCCAAAGAAAAAGCTGTTCCGGAATAAGGGGAACGAACTAAATTTGATATTTCTCCCTGCGGTCCGACTTGAATTGCATTCACCCCGCACATTGATTGTAAGAAACCGGCTAATTTTTTTGCATCTTTCGACCATGTTGTTCCGATTCCGGTGTCTTTTTGTGATGTCGGAACACTAAAATCAAAAACAGTTGCGATAGTTTGACCATGACCCAGTTCTCTTTTTGCCTGCGCCTGTATTTTCTTGTATTCTTTTTTTTCGGGGGTAGTTAAAGCCCGTCCAAAAGAACAAATTCCTGCCGCACCGGATACATTCATACATTTACTCCTATTTGTTTAAACCCTATTTATATAAGTACCGTAAAAAAAAAATTTGCTATTTTTTTCAATTAAATTTATTATATTAGGTTAGGAGCACAAAACATTGTTCGGAAAATCACCTAAAAATATATTCGGTCATACTCTTGTTGAAACAGGACGCCGGATAAAGATGTATAACTTGAAAGTTTTTTCACAAATGGATTTTGAAATTACTCCCGAGCAATTTGTTATATTAAGTATTCTTGATGATGATTCCAATCTGCATCAAATGCAGCTTTGTGAACTGCTTTTTAAAGACCGTTCTAATATGGCACGATTAATAAGCATTTTGGAACAAAAAGGTCTTATAAAAAGAATGCAGAGCGTAGATAAAAGACTGGTTAACAAAATTCAGATTACAGAAAAAGGGAAAAGTCTTAAAAATAGAATTCTTCCTGTAATTAAAAAATCCAGAAATAAAGTTCTTAACGGAATTTCTGATGAAGAATTAAATTTCTGTATCGAAATTTTTAACAGAATCCAAAATAATTTGAAGTAAAATGTATAATCCTGTGTTGTTGCAATTTATACAAGTAACATAGATTAGCCGATTATTGGATTAATTTTCTATGTTTTTTTTAAAAAATATTAATATTGCGTTTGCGATATTGAATTAATAATGAGAGAAAATATGAAGAAAATTTGTGCTGTTCTGATATCCTTTTTTAGTATTAACATGTATTGTTCCGCTGACGAAATACAAGAAGTACAATGTTTTTTTAATCAATATATAAATGCCGCAAATAATTACAGTAATAATTATTTTAATTATTACAGTGATAATGCTAAAATTATAAGAATAGTTGAAAAACCCGACGGAAGCAATGAAATTGTTAATATCCCTATTGAAAGATATAAATCGGAAACAAAAAAATCTAAATCATTGGCTAAAATTAGAAAATATAAAAATAAATATTTGAATGTGCGAATTACAAAACATGGTTCCGACTATAAAATAGCCGCAATGCGAATGCCGTCTACAAGTGATTATAAAGTGCCCGCTTATTTTATTGTAGGAAAAGATAATTCCGGCAATTGGAAAATAAAAGAAGAATCAATGAATACAAGAGTTCAAAAATTTCTGAAACCCGATTAAAACCAGAATTTGTATAATACAATATCACTATTT
>JAJQFK010000105.1 GCA_021201175.1 Candidatus Gastranaerophilales bacterium
CTGATATATTATTGTTCTTGATAACAGTGATATTAATAAAATGTCTGTAATTTGGAATGATAAAAAAGCAGAATTTAAAATTACTCCTAACCCGTCATTAATTATAAGTGTAAACAATAACGGAGAAAATGAAATGGAAGAAGAAGTTAATAAATCGCCAAATATGTGGGATTCAATTCTTGTAGATGTTATTGCGGAATTTGATAATGTAAAACTCACACTTGGAGAATTAAAGGAAATTTCGGAGGGTCTTGTAATAGATTTAGGTTCTGTTTATGACAATAAAATAAAACTAAGAGTTGAAAATCAAATTGTCGCAACAGGCGAACTGGTAATCTTAAACGACAGATATGGCGTAAAAATAGAGAGTATCAAAAAAAGTAAGGAACCTCAAAAACCGAAACCGGCACCGCCGCCTCAACCGGCACCGGCTGCCCCTCCAAAGGGAGTAAAAGAACAAGCTCCGCCTCAGCCAGCCCCTGCTGCTGCAGCAAAAAAACGTCCGCCTGTTAATCCAAAACAGCCGGCAAAACCCGCCCAACCGGCAAATAAAAATGAAGATAAAAATTTTGACTACAGTGATTTTGAAATAGAAGATGAAAGTATTTAGAGGTTTTTATGAACACATATATCATTAATTTCGCCGTTTATACACTCGCAATGATTGGATTCATTGTACTTGCATTATATATATATAAAAAATCGGTTTATACTCCTTTTAATAATAAAAATAAGGATTTTTTAAGTATTGAGAATAATTTAAAACTATCTCCGACAAAAGCAATATATGTATTAAAAGCCGGTAAAGAAAGATTTTTAGTTGCTGCTGATGCAGCTAATACAACAATGCTCGCAAAGCTTGATATTGATAATGTTGAAGCACGTCCTGAAGAATCCGGACAAAATGCTAAAATAATGGATTTTTCAGTAATACAAAAATTAATGAAAAGGTAAACAGGGGTTAATATGGATACACTATTAAGGGATTTAAATCCGGTATTACAATTACTGATGGTAATGGCAATATTTACGTTATTGCCGTTTATGTTTGTTTGTATGACAAGCTTTTTAAGATATGCCATAGTATTTGGATTCTTAAAACAGGCACTTGGTGCACAGCAAATTCCGCCAGCTATTATTCTTGTCGGATTATCCGTAATTTTAACATTTTATACTATGGGACCGGTATTTCAACAAATGTACGAAGTAGGTTCTAAACCCTATGAACAATCAGGCTCAATTGTTTTGGCGATTTCAGAGGGGTCAAAACCATTAAAAGAATTTATGCTTAAACAAACACGGGAGAAAGATTTGGCATTTTTTATACAGCTCACAAGAAAAGAAGCTCCAGCCTCTATTGAAGATGTTACTATTTGGGAGGTTGCTCCGGCTTATATTTTAAGTGAACTTAAAACTGCATTTGAAATAAGTTTTATTATTTTTATACCGTTTATTGTATTGGACTTAGTAGTTGCGAATGTTCTGCTTGCTCTTGGTATGTTTATGCTCTCGCCGACAATTATTTCTTTGCCGTTTAAGCTGCTAATATTTATTGCGGTTGACGGCTGGGGGCTTATTGTAAACGGACTGGTCGGCAGTTTCAATTAAGGAGTAAATTATGGAATTATTAATTGAATATTTTGCAAAAGGACTTATGACAATGCTCATGATAGCTATGCCGTGCGTACTAACTGCCGCCGGAATCGGGCTGGTTGTAGGTATTTTACAGGCAGTAACACAAGTTCAGGAACAGACAATTGCTGCAGCGCCTAAAATATTTTCTGTTTTCCTTGTTATTATTTTACTTGGCACCGGTTATATTAAATTATTGAGTAATCTGTTTAATGAAGGAGCCGTTATTGCGTTTGATGTTGTTCCAAAATCAGATGATTTTGTTTTGCCGTCCGGATACTATAACTATACAAAACCCTTTATTGATGAAATAAAATTCGACACAAAAAAAGATATGACACCAATGAGCCACATTTTAAATAATGCCGCAAGACCTCAAGGCAGTACTCAAAAAGAAAAATTTAATTTTTTGAGAAACGGAGCAACAGATATTCCGACACCTAATCTTGCAGAACAAAAAGTTATTAATGAGAATAAAAGATAAAAATGATTGATACAATAATTAATGAATTTCCAAAATATTTTCCGGAGGTTAATAACATATTAACTGCCGGAATTCCTATTTTTGCAAGAATTGCAGGACTTATGAGAACCGCACCTTTTTTGCAGCGA
Organism: Candidatus Gastranaerophilales bacterium; assembly: GCA_021201175.1. Lineage (GTDB taxonomy): Bacteria > Cyanobacteriota > Vampirovibrionia > Gastranaerophilales > Gastranaerophilaceae > Avigastranaerophilus. Next base: position 2,245 of record JAJQFK010000105.1, read on the forward strand.
AGTGAAATTCCTAATATTGCCAAAATAGGTTTTACATTGATTTTTACTGTTATGTTGTCAATGTATCTTCATCCGGCTCCACCCGCGGGCGGGGTTTCAATTATATATTCTCTGGTTATTAATTACTTATGCGGGGCGCTTATCGGATTTATTGTTAATTGTATTGTCAAAGCAATTGAAAGCGGCGGTGACATGATAAATATGCAGCAGGGTGTTTCATCTGCGACTATTATGGATCCTACTACTTCTTCGCAAGTTTCTATTATGGGCAGAATTTTTAGTATTCTCGGACTTATTATTTTTCTTGAAATAGGCGGCGCTTATTGGACTTTTAATGCCTTGATAAGAAGTTTTGAAGTATTCCCCATTTATTCTGTCATGATTCCGATAGATGAATTTGTTAATATGTCTTATTTAATAAAAATAACATCAAATGTTTTGTATATAGGTCTGCAAATTGCCTCACCCGTGCTTATTGCAACACTCGGACAAGATATTATTTTAGGAATCATTTCAAAAACTGCACCGCAGGTTAACGTATTTCAAATGAGTTTCCTTTTTAAACCCTGTATGGGGTCTGCTATATTAATTGTTGTTATGCCTTCACTGTTAAATATAATTAGTGATTTTTATTTATCATTTTCAAATATATTTTAATTGAAACTTCACACCCCGCTCGGGTTGAGCGGTATAATGATGAATGAACGAAGTTCTCTCGGACATTTTTTATTCTTAAAAATTTTACCTTGTATTTACAAAAAATAAAAAACAAAGTATACTTTTGTAAAGAGTGAATTGTGAAAAGATAATAAAAATATAAATATGTGGGAACATAAATA
>JAJQFK010000068.1 GCA_021201175.1 Candidatus Gastranaerophilales bacterium
CATAGGTAGCGGCTTCGCCGAGTCCAAAAGAATCTTGTTGTGTTATAACGTTAATTCCTAAGTCGGAAAGGGGTTTGAATATAGGTCTTAAAGTATAAGCCGGTTCAACGGTATCAAGGTCAACAAGAGTTATTTTTTTATTTGAACGAGCATACTGAATTGCTCTGTTTAAAGCAGTTTCAGATTTTCCGCTTGCATAAGCGCCCGCATATACTTCTACCTTTCGATTCATTTATACCTTCTAAATATTAACTGCATCTCTGACTTTTTTCATGATTGATTCTGCTTCATTTGCAGCTTTTTTGCTTCCATCGTTGATTATATCATATACCTTGTTAATGTCTTTTGCATATTCTTCTCTTTTCTGTCGGATAGGAGCAAATTTATTATTAATAATCTTGCCAAGTTGACGTTTACAGTCCGCACATCCTCTTTGTCCGGCTTTACATTCGCATTTCACTTGGTTTACGGTTTCAGAATCGGCAAAAGCTTGATAGTATTTAAATGCAACTTCACACTGTTCAGGATGTCCGGGGTCATCTTTTCTTGCTCTGCTTCTATCCGTAATACACTGCATAATTTTCTTTGATGTTGTATTTTCATCATCAGAAATTTTGATATCATTTTGGAATGATTTGCCCATTTTTTGTCCGTCAACTCCTATCAAAAGCGGAATTTCAGTTAGTTTCGGCTTGGGTTCATTAAATAGTTCAGTTTTATAGATATTATTAAATCTTCTGGCTATATCCCTTGTTATTTCAAGGTGTGCCAGTTGGTCAACACCAACAGGAACAATTTGCGCATTCAGCGCCATTATATCAGCAGACATCAAAACAGGATACCCCAGTAAGCCATAATTCAACTGAGGAATATTTTCATTATTTTCTTCATCTTTATTTCTGATTATTTTAACCATATCTTTAAGTGTAGGGTCACGCTCTACCCAGTTTTGAGGAGTAATCATACTTAAAAGAATGTGTAATTCCGCAATCTGCAATACTTTTGACTGAAAATAAATTGTTGATTTATTCGGGTCGATTCCGCATGCCAGCCAGTCCAGTACAACATCTATTTTATCCTGTCTTAAAGTATCGGTATTATCATATTTTGTAGTTAAAGCATGCCAATCTGCGACAAAATAAAAACAGTTATAATCTTCCTGTAATTTTACCCAGTTTGTGATAACCCCCATGTAATGTCCTAAATGAAGTTTTCCTGTAGAACGCATGCCTGATACTAAGTTTTGTTTATCCATTTTTAAATATTTTCCTATAGTAAATGTGCAAAAATACAATTATAATTTGCTGTTTTTTCCCTTTTTCCCTTTTTTTTCCCCCCCCCGCGCCCAGCGGAATTTTCACTGAAGAAGGGCGAAATTTTATCGGACAAATTATAACATTTCTTTTAGTAACTTGTTTAACAACTGAGGGTTAGCCCTTCCCTTTGTTTCTTTCATAACCTGACCGGTAAAGAATCCGAACAGTTTATCTTTTCCGTTTCTGTAAAGTTCTACCTGCTGCGGATTTGCCGCGAGAACCTTTTCAATAACGGATTTTAACGCACCTTCATCAGAAATAACGCTCAAACCTTGTTTTTCAACAATATCCTTCGGGCTTCCGCCTTCTTTCAAGAGTGTTATAACTATTTGTTTTCCGATATTATTGGAAATGGTTCCGGAAGTAACAAGATTAATTAACTCTGCAAAAGACTCTGCTGTTAATTTTGTTTGCTCGATTGAAACTTTTTCTTCTTTAAGAAAAGCCGCAATTTCCTTCATAAGGAAGTTGTTAGCTGTTTTTGCGTCAGCTCCGAGTTTTATTGCTTTATCATAAAATAGCGCAATATCCTGCTGTTCGACAAGCACATTTGCATCATAAGGAGTAAGACCGTATGAAACATAGCGTTCACGTCTGTGTTTAGGAAGTTCGGGCATTTGTGCAGCTATTTTTTCAACCCAATCACGAGAAATTTTTAAAGGCATTAAGTCAGGTTCAGGGAAATATCTGTAGTCATGCGCATCTTCTTTTCCCCTCATTGATTTTGTAATTCCCTGATTATCATCCCAGAGTCTTGTTTCTTGAACAACTTGTTCTCCGGCTTCAACTATATCAATTTGTCTGTCAATTTCATATTCAATGGCTCTTTGTAAAGCTTTAAAACTGTTAACATTTTTTATTTCGGCTCTTGTTCCGAACTCTTTCTGTCCGTATGGTCTTACTGATATATTAGCGTCACATCTCATTGAACCTTCTTCAAGGTTTCCGTCGCAGACTCCGATATATCTAAGAGTTGTTCTTAATTCTTCCATATAAGCTCTGGCTTCCTCAGAAGAACGCATATCAGGTTCTGATACTATTTCAAGCAGCGGAGTTCCTGCTCTGTTTAAGTCAACAAGAGAATATGTAGAGCCGGCTATTCCTGAAGCGCCCATATGTACTAATTTCCCAGCATCTTCCTCTAAATGCGCCCTTGTTATTCCTATCCTTTTTCCGCCGATATCAATATGTCCGTTTACGCAGATAGGCTGGTCGTATTGGGATATTTGATAGCCTTTAGGCAAATCGGGGTAAAAATATTGTTTTCTGTCAAATTTACAATATTCAGGAATAGTGCAGTTAAGTGCCAGTCCTGTTAAAATTCCCATATTTACGCATTCTTTATTTAATACCGGTAAAACTCCCGGCATGCCAAGAGTGATAGGGCTTACCTGAGTATTTTGTTCATTCCCGAATTCTGTTGAATCACATGCAAAAATTTTAGATTTTGTTTTTAATTGAGCATGAACTTCTAATCCGATAACAACTTCATATTTTTTTCTAAGTTCTTCCATTGTTGCTGTTGACATAATAAATCCTCTATTTATTGATTAAGCTGCTTATAAATTTCGGCTTCAAAATACCCTAAATTTAAACTGTGCGCTTATTTATCCTGTAGACTACAGCCAAAATCATAACATGAATATATGCCTTTAACAAACTTTTTATTGTTTTAAAATTAATTCATAAAATAGTGTTTTTTTTTGTTATAAATGCTATAATAGTAGTATTAATTTGTTTTTAATTTTTTTATTTAATATATAT
>JAJQFK010000149.1:0-8749 GCA_021201175.1 Candidatus Gastranaerophilales bacterium
AGCCAACCGGAAGATTATAAAATTATCTCCGCTAAAAAAGGCGGATTTGAAAAAGTTTCCACAGGTAAGGCAATAAAAAGGTATTTTTGGAATTTTTTAAGATAGTCGGAGTTTAAAATGAGAGATGAACTTTTATCAATAATAGAAAAAAACAGCAGAATAGGATTAAATGAACTTGCTGTTTTATTAGGAGAAACAGAACAAAGAGTACTGCAAGAACTTGAAAAACTTGAAAAAGAAGAAATTATTTGCGGTTATCATACTTTGATTAATTGGGAAAAAACTTCAATAGAAAAAGTTACAGCTTTGATTGAAGTAAGGGTTACTCCCCAGCGAGGTCAAGGATTTGATAAAATAGCAGAGCGTATTTACAATTATCCGGAAGTACACGCTGTTTATCTTATTTCAGGAGGTTATGACCTTTTGGTAATACTTGAAGAAAAATCACTGCGGGAAATTTCTAATTTTGTTTCTGATAAACTTTCGACTCTCGATTCAGTTCTTTCAACCGCTACTCATTTTATTTTGAAAAAATATAAGGATCAGGGTACTGTGCTTTCAAAACAACATGAAGATGAAAGAGAAATTATAACGCCATGACAAAAGAACTATCACAAAAAGTTATTGATATAAAACCTTCCGGAATAAGAAAATTTTTTGATCTTGTTAGTGAAATGCGAGATGTTATTTCATTAGGTGTCGGAGAACCCGATTTTGATACGCCCTGGCATATTAGAGATGAGGGAATTTATGCTCTCGAAAAAGGAAAAACATTTTATACATCTAATTCCGGATTAAAAGAACTTAGACAAGAAATAGTAAATTATATAAAAAGAACGCAAAATATTGAATATAATCCGCAAAATGAAGTCATAGTAACAGTAGGAGGCTCAGAAGCTATTGATATAGGTTTAAGAGCTTTATGCAATGACGGCGATGAAGTTATTATTCCGCAGCCTTCGTATGTTTCTTATGAACCTTGTACTATTCTTGCAAACGCGAAACCCCATATTATAAATCTTAAACCGGAAAATGATTTTAGACTCACACCCAAAGATATTATTAATGCAATTACAGATAAAACAAAACTTCTTATACTTCCGTATCCGAACAATCCAACTGGAGCGATTATGAGTAAAAAAGACTTAGAAGCTATTGCACAAATTATTATAGAAAAGGATATTTATGTAATGTCTGATGAAATATATTCGGAACTTACATACAGCGGTAAACATGTTTCAATTGCATCAATAGACGGTATGAAAGAAAGAACTATATTAATAAACGGATTTTCAAAATCCTATGCAATGACCGGCTGGCGCTTAGGTTATGCTTTAGCTCCAAAAGAAATTATAAAGCAAATGACCAAAATCCATCAATTTGCAATAATGTGTGCGCCGACAACCAGTCAATATGCAGCCGTGGAAGCTTTGAAAAATTGCGATTCGGAAATTGAGAAAATGCGTACAGCTTATAATCAAAGAAGAAGATACTTGTTAAATGCATTTAAAGAAATGGGGCTTGAATGTTTTGAACCTTATGGCGCTTTTTATGTATTTCCTTGTATAAAAAAATTCGGAATGACAAGCGAAGAATTTGCACAAAAACTTTTAGAAGAAGAAAAGGTTGCGGCTATTCCGGGAAATGCTTTTGGAGAAAGCGGAGAAGGATATTTAAGAATATCCTATGCGTATTCGCTTGAAAATTTAAAAAAGGCAATGGAACGTTTAAAAAGATTTGTTTCTAAATTAGCATAATTTTACGTCCTCTCTCTAAACAAATCAAATAAATATTATTTAATTTGCAAACCAAAAATTATCCCAGAAAAGGAATAAATGGTGTAATTAATATTCCAAAACATCCAACAATACTACTGTCTTTTACTTGTTGTAATAACGCTCTGCCTTTAAGCGTTATCCCCAAAATCCCAGCCGACCCAGCCAAAAAATTACAAACTAGCCTTATACTCAGCGTAATACTGCTCTTTAACACTATAGAGATATAGCCACAAGTCAATAATTTCAGTAACGGACATTGTTTCTGCATTTTCTGCAAGTCCTGTAACATCATAAACGGGCGTTGTTAATGCTAAAATTGAGCTTATATCTCCTCCGGCTTTTTCGTAAAGCATTATTTTTACAGCAAAAGAGTCAATAATCTCAGAGTATAAATCAATCCATTTAGGTTTATAATATTTACCGTTTGTATATGGAATACCTGTATCAAGTTTCGTTTTAAATTTTTCGTATTCTGCCGTATTATCTTCCCCTTTAATTTGATTTACTAATAAATTTTTTGAATATGTTTCATACTCATTTTTATTAATAAAAGCCTCTTGATAAGTATATTTATATCCCGTCTCTGTTTCAACTTTTTCAATATTTCGCCTGATAAAAATGCCGTCTTGTGATGATGTGTTATCAATCTCAGACGGACATATTAAGCTCTCTGCTTGTTTATATTCAATTTCAGCCATTTTATTTACTCCTTTCGTTTTTTAAAATGGTTACTTATCCTTTTTCTGCATAGTTTTATATTTACATTAGGCTCTATATATTTTTTAAAAGCCTTATATGTATCAGTTGTCTTAAACCAGCCCATATAACTTAAAATCTGACATGCGTCATACCAAGTTACTATCTTTTTTTGTTTCATTTTTCGAGCCTTGCGGATTGCTCTTAAAAAAATTTTTGCCCTGATTGTGGTTTTATCTCTATAAAACTTGAACCCCATAAAATCAATCGGCCGCCCTCTACGCTTGCCGTTTTTGTCAATATAATCAAACCTGAATACTTGATAATTAGATTTTACCTCTAAGTCTAAAGAGGCTAAATATTCTTTAATCCGCTCGAAATTTTTGTGTAATTCCTTTTTGTTTCTTCCAAAAATTACTATATCATCCATATATCTTACATAACATTTTGCTTTTAACTCCTCTTTTATAAAATGGTCGAGCGGTTGTAAAAACCAGTTACCTGATTGATTTTAATAGGTAACTCCGCCAACATATCATTAACACTGAGAACATCTGTAACAATTTTTGCATTCTCCATGACTTTTCTCTCCTTTCGTGTTATATATAGTACAAAGTAACATTTACTATGTTTTACATAATATATGTAAATCTTACATTAATAAAGAAATTATGTCAAGTAATAATGTAATTATTTTATTTACATATTGTTACAAAAAGGAGAAAATACTATGAAAAACGAAAAAAACATAATAGGCCAACGCATGCAAGATTACAGAAAATCTGTAAAAAAATCTGTTGCAGAGTTTGCTGAAATGTTAGAAATAAAAGAACGCACACTAGGGAGTTACGAAAGAGGAGAAACAACGCCTAGTATTGAATTTATTATAAATTTCGTGAATAAATTTAATATTTCTACTGACTGGTTGTTGCTAGGGATAGGCACTCCGAGACGTATTGATGATGTTATGGAAAATTTCAAATGCAGATACGCTTTATCAGACAAAAAAATAGAGTCATTGAATGAACTTTTGGAAAATCCGGCAATGCTAAACGCTCTTTTTTTATTTATCAGCACATTAAAAGGAGATAAAGACGCCCTAAAGGTTTTAGAGATGATAAACGAGTCCCCGTCTACCTTAAATGTAATGTATGGAGGTAATTAGAATGACAGTTTGTAAAATTTGCAATACTGAAAATGATAGTAAGAATTATTATTGTTCATACTGCGGAGGAGTTTTAAGATTTCCAAAATCTTTAAAATGGTTTTTAGTAGGTCTTATTGTGTGGCCAGCATTAATTTATTCTTTGTATCTTTTTGTAAAAGAGATAATCTATGTAAAAAAAATACAAAAAGATAACAATGTAGACATCAACAAACTTATTTTTAACAGTCTTAAGGAGGAAAGACAAAAAACAGAGAATACAAATAATACGGTTAATGATATTTTTTCGGTAAAAAGTTATTTTTTAAGCTCAGACAGATATCGTAAAAAAGATGGTAAGGTCGAGCGTGGAGACTGTGAAATAATCATAAAAAACGACAATTTTTATATAAAACAAAATGACGAGATTATAGAGAATTATTTAGGCTCTGTTTATTTGTTTGATATATGGGAATATAAAAAAGACACTTATTTTAAATTTCAGATGAGTAGCGGAAACGACTATAAATTTTGTTCTCAAAATTTTGAGGCTGATAAAATAGCTGATTATTTCAGGAAAAATGATATAGCCATAGAGATTGAGGATAATCGTAATGACTAATACAGCAATAGGCTATAGACGAGTTTCAAGCGACGAGCAAAAAGAAAAATACTCTATCCCTGCACAAATAGAGCAACAAGAAAAATATGCGAGCGAAAAAGGCTTTAATCTGGTTAAAGCGTGGGAAGTTTCAGAGAGTGCCAAAGAGCCGGGTCGTAAGGGCTTTAATGAGATGTTGGCCTACGCTAAAAAACACAGAATAGGACATATTTTATTTAAAAAAGCTGACAGATCAGCCCGCAATGAAACGGACGCGGCCACTATTGTAAGATTAGCCCGAACTACAGATATAAGTTTTCATTTTATTGAAGAGGGTATGGTCTTAAATAAAGACTCTAAAAATCATGAGTTCACAATTTATATGATAAATTGCGTTATAGCTACCCTCATGCCAAGAGATTTAGCAATTAATGTTACAAGTGCATTTATAAAAAAAGCTAAAATGGGTCATTATCCTATGGTTGCTCCTTTTGGATATACAAATTTTCGCAAAAGCAAAGGGGAAACATCACATATTATAATTGACCCTGATAAAGCCCCATTTGTAAAACGTATATATGAGCTTTATGCAAGCGGGCTTTATTCCTATAGGAGTTTAGCTAAAAAAATGAGTGATGAGGGTATGCGGGTATCTTCAGGGGTAAAATGTGCAAAGAAAAATGTAGAGATGATACTTAATAATCCTATTTATATGGGAGATTTTATATTTAAGGGTGTTCGATACGAGGGTAAGCATGAGCCGATAGTATCGAGAGAATTATATACGGAGGTTCAAAGAGTGATAAAAAATCAGACTTCAACCAGAGCAAACAAAAGAGATTTTTTATTTTCCGGCTTGTTCAAGTGTTCTCATTGCGGATGTTCATTAGTTGCGGAATTACACAAAGGAAAGTACATCTATTATCATTGTACAGGTAATAAAGGCGGAGAATGCAAACGCAAATACATATCAGAGTCAAAACTGGAGGAGGGCTTAATAGCAATCCTTGAAAAGTTAAAACCGTCTGAGGAAACGTCTAAAATCGTACTTGCGGCCATAAAGAGGGAATTAAAAGACAATCTGGACTACGGACAAAATCAGGCCCGTGAAATAAGGAAACAAATTGAGGCAACACAAAAGAGATTATCAAACCTATTAGATTTATATACAGATGGGAATATAGACAAAAAATCTTATGACTTAAAGAGTAAACAGTGGCAATATGAGCTTGATGAGCTTTTAGTTTTGCAGACAAAAATTAACAAAACACCTGTAAACTATATAGAGCGGGCAAGAGATGTGTTTGAACTCTCGAAAAACGCTAAGGAGTGGTATTTACAGGCGGACTATGAAAAAAAGAGAGAGCTTATAAAATTGCTACACTCGAACTTTTTGTATGACGGCTCAAACCCGCATTATGAGCTTAATTCCGTCTTTAAATTATTGCTTGATTTTAGCAAAAATGGAAAAAATGTCGTAGAAGGGACTTGAACCCTTAAGGATTTCTCCACACGCCCCTCAAACGTGCGCGTATACCATTCCGCCACTACGACATATTATTACACTCATATATATATTATGATGATTTAAATTTTTCGTCAACTATAAAATAAATTTTGATTTTTTATATAATATCTAATAGAATTGTATTATGAATTATATATGGTATTTTTTAATATTAATTTCAATAGTATTCGGAGTTATTAACGGCAGACTCTCCGAAGTTACAAATGCTGTTTTTTCAGGTACGGAATTAGCTGTTAAGATAGTTTTGACACTACTGGGAATTATGACTTTTTGGTTAGGAATAATGAAAATCGCGGAAAAATCAGGAATTGTAGAATTTTTATCCAAAATACTAACCCCCGCAGCAGAAAAAATATTTCCGGAAATTCCTAAAGGCAGCCCTATTATAGGGGATATTGCAATGAATTTCTCTGCAAATGCTTTAGGGCTTGCTAATGCCGCCACTCCTATCGGTATTAAAGCTATGGAAGGAATGCAAAAATTAAATATTGATAAGCAAAGTGCATCAGACCCTATGTGTACACTTTTGGCTATGAATACGGCAGGATTTCAAATTATTCCGGCTACGGTTATTGCAATTCTTGCTGCAAACGGTTATAAAAATCCTACAGAAATAATTGTACCGACTCTTTTGGTTACCGGTACTGCATTCATTTCGGCTATAATTATTGCTAAAATTTTCAAAAAATTATTTCCGGCACAACAAGAAAGTGCGGTAGAAAATAATGATTAAAGAATTAATTGATTTATTGTCTTTATGGGCGCTTCCCGGAATAATTTTAATTATTTTAACTGTTGCTATTTTCAGAAAAGTGAGTGTATATGAAGCATTTATTGAAGGAGCAAAAGACGGGGCAAAAGTAAGTTTTAATATAATTCCGTATCTTATGGCAATTATAGTTGCTGTTTCAATGCTTCGTGCTTCCGGTGCAATTGATTCTATAGCAAGTATTTTTAACGGTATATTAAATAAAATTCATATACCGGCTGATATTCTGCCGTTAGCTATAGTTCGTTCGCTTTCAGGCAGTGCTGCACTGGGGGTTTTTTCAGATATTGTTTCTAATAATAATATTGACTCTTATACAACAAAGCTTGCTGCAATAATGATGGGAAGTTCAGAAACAACATTTTATGTTCTTACCGTATATTTTGGCGCTGTAGGTATTAAAAAGTATAGATATGCGCTGTTGACAGGACTTTGTGCAGATTTCGCCGGTATTGTCATGGCTGTAATAATTACAAGTATATTTTTTATTTAAATCATATTTTTAAAAATATTAGGAGTTTTTTCATTTAAATGTTCAACAGCGTATCTGTTTGCTTCTTCTTGTTTCTTTGCGGCAGCAACTTTCTTTTCAGTTACCGCTCTGTTATATTTCGGAAGGAGTATTCCCAGCATTGCTACAGAGAAGGCAATATCTGCAACACGGCAAATATTTCTCAAATTACGTACTTTAACACTTGAAACCTCTGCGGCGGTTTTTAATTCTGTATTTTTAATCCAATTTCCGAATTGTTTTGCACGGTAAACAGCCTGCCCGCCTGCTTTTTTAACAATAGAATCACCCGCTGTAACTACGGGCTTAACAGCTTCTTTACTTCTATTTAACAGAACAATATCTTCTCCGAGAAGTTTTGCTCCTGCATTTGTTTTTGAAAAAGCTTCTATTCCCGAAGCCGCTCCCTTTTTAACATAATCTCCCAGAAAATACAAACCCGAGAATGATGCAATATCTCTAACCGTTGTTTCTCTAAGTTCATTTTCATCTTCAGCCCCCATCATTCTGCTTGCAAATGTAGAAGCTGCTATCCATCTGCACTGATCCATTGTCGGGAAAATACCCGAGAATTGAAACATTTTCATTGATGGTTTTTTCATCATTGATGCAGCTGCCAATCCGTACATGCCCGCTGCTGAAAGAAGTTTTTTGCCAAAAAATTTCTTTTTTTGATTTTCGTCCATTTTTTGGGTTGTATCTTTTTTCCCAAAATCTTTATATATTGGAGCGCCTTCAGCGCCAAACTGCTTTCGTGTTATAGCTCTATTTATAGTTTGAATACTAACAGCAATCCCGATAACAGTTGCCATACCTATAAGACTCTTTTTGTTTACAAATCCTTTTAAAGAATCTGAATATTTATTTACAGCCTCCGCAACAACCGGCATGGAGTTTTGAGGATTAGACTCATTTACGGAATTTAATGCTTTATTTTTTACGGCATTAAATCTAACTCCCAAATCTGTAACATCTCTTATAGTTTCTTCCAGATTTGCTTGTGGTGTTCCGTTAAATTTGAGTATGTTTTCTGCTTTTGTGACGCCGACAAGTTTTTCTTTGGCTTTAGATAAAAGGTCTTTTTTATTTTTCGGGTTAGTCTTAATAACTCCGGTAATTATATCAACAGCTTCCTGATATTGAGGTGCAGCAGACTTATCTGCATATTTAACCCAATTTTTGCCGTCCAAACCTTCAATAGACCCTAAAGCCGTTTTGACATATTCTTTTGTTTTATCTTCAGCGCCTGAGTTTTGGACTTGATTATAGATATTTTTCATTTTATCCACTGCATCAGCATTTGCCCAGGAAGCGGAAGGATTTGTTCCTTTTAATTGTTCAGATTTTGGCAGCAGCATTGCAATGCCTTTTACAATAAGCCCCGGCATTAAGCAGTTAACAAATAATCCCGAAAATTCTCTGCGGAATGTTTCCATAGCCGCTGCCAATCCGGTTTTTAAATCTACCAGAGTTCTCGGGATATTTGTTGAAACCGTATCAATAAATGACACCTGTATCATTGCATTTTTATCAAGAACCTTAAAACCTTTATCCAAAACATTAAAAGCAGCATCTGCAACTGTTCCGTTAAATGAATTAGAATGTTTTTTATTTTTCTCATTATATGAATATTTATTTTGCTGTAATGCACCGGTTATTTTCAATTTGTTTTACCTGCTGCGACCTATAAATTCTACCCTTGCTATAATATCAAGTTAACAA
>JAJQFK010000149.1:8759-15989 GCA_021201175.1 Candidatus Gastranaerophilales bacterium
TTTTTTATCATTTTGGCAATTTTTTAATGCAAATTACCTTATTTTGCTATCAAAAATTGCAAAAATGTACATTTTTTACACAAAAAACCAAAAAAGACCACATCAAAAATTCAACTTTACATTTTTTAACTTGTGTAGCAAATTTTAAATGTTATGAGTTTAATATTAAATAACTAATATGAAAATTAACCGAATAACATCGCTATATAAATCTAATTATCCGGCGAAGCCGGTAATAAAAAGCTGTTATGAAAAAAATAAGAGCAACCCCGGATTTGATACAAGTGATATTAATTCGGCTTTTAATTTACATAACAGATATTTAGTAGGTTTTACGTCTGCAAGAACATTTTCTACCGACAAATCAGAATTAGCGGAAAAATCCGGTAATTTTATACCGTCAAAGATAGATGGCTTAACATGTCCGGCATGCGGGAAGAAAATGCTGACAAGGGAACATTTTGAGGAAATTGCTGAAGAATTAAGCGAACTTTCTCCTGATGAATATTTAGATTATCTTGGGAATTATCGGGAGTACATGCCTGCGATTGAAGGAAGCGTATATGATGAAATATACAATGAATCTCAAAAGCCGAATGCCTCAAAAGATATACGAACATTACTTGTTCAACTAAGGGAATCTAAGTTGCCCGTACTACAGGAAGCGCAGATGTATCAATTAAAAAAGATGCAAAAACTTGCTGCAACATTACCGCAATCTGAACAAAAAAGTTTATTAAGGAAATTAAATAAGCTTAAAAAAGAAATTTTAAGAAAAAATTCACTTGCACCGTTCAGAAGAAAAACTATGTTAGCAAGAATTCAAAGAACAGATATAAAGAATCCTGACAAATACAATAAATTACAAGCAATAGCTAAAAATTTTCCTACCTCTAACGATTTAAATTCTGCCTGGATTGTTAAATATTCGGGACAAAATAAAATGGATAAACCATGGGATTCATATAATATTGCATTGAGAATGCTGTCAACTTCCGTAGCAAATACCGATCATATTATGGCATACAGCAAATTTCCTAACCATGATGATATTTCAAATTACATGTCTATGCATAATGCCTGCAACTGTGCAAAAGCAGATAAGTCATTTTTGCAATGGATAAACGAGGACAAAGAAAACAGAGTAAAAAATACCGTAAAGTATTTTAATGAGGTTCAAGCCAATATAGATAACGGCAAAATAAAAGATGACAGATATAAAAACTACGTCAAATATGCAGCAAATACCATATATGAGGCATCTAATAAAACAATAGATATCAGAACTCAACCAAGTTAATTTGATAAATATTTGCTATCTTTCAATTGCAATTTAAATGTAATTATATGATAATTATTAGTTATGGGATTGATAAATTTAACAAAAAATAAAAAAAATACAGTATTTATTATTTTATTTGCAATAATTGCGATAGGCTGTCTATGGGCATTTATATCAGCAGGATTAATAACAAAATCCTTTAGGGCGCAAATTCTGGACGAAAGTTACAAAAATAAAGAAGCAAATATAGAAAACATTTTGGTAACAGAAACAAAAGACGGAGAAAAACACTGGGAATTATATGCTGATTCCGGAATATACAGCGATTCGGACAATATAGTTCTATTAGAGAATCCTATCGGGAATTTTTATGATAAAGAAGTTGTAAAAGCCAGTTTTAAGGCAGAAAAAGGAACATACAATGCCGATAAAAAAGAAGTCATTTTATACAATAATGTATTAATGGTATATTTAGATGGTACCAATATAAGTACAGACAGAATAAAGTATACAGGCAAAGGGCAGGATATTACGGCGGAAGGAAATGTAATTATTGAAAAGCCCGACGAGGCTGTTATAATGGGTACTAAAGCTATATTAAGCGGTGATTTTACAGATTTCCATATAGAAGGAAGAACAAAAACCAAATTCTATATGTAGTAAATAACGGGGATTGAATATGAAAAAAAGACTTATAACATTACTGGTGATAATATTAACTTCCGGATTCGCTTATGGAGCATCCTTAACAGTTGAATCCGATAAACAGGAATACAAAGATTCCGACAGTAAAATATATTTAGAAGGTAATGTAAAAGTCAAAACCGGAGATGTTAATGTTCAAAGTCCAAGGGCTGTAGTTGAAATCGACCCGAAAAATAATAAAGTAAATAATGTGGAATTTAAAGAAAACGCATATTCTTATCAGCTTGAAAACGGAAAAAAACATGAAGTAAAGGCTCAGATTTTAGAAATGTCTTTATTAAATAAAGTTTTTTCAGCGAAAGGTAAATCTGTTTCGTCTATTACGGAAAACGGTAAACCGGTTGTAATAGTTACAGCCGACCGACAGGAATATAATAAAAATAACAATGTAATGAAAGCATTCGGGAATGTAAATATAGTCTATAAAAATGTAGAAACATATTCTGAACAGGCAACTGTATATTTAACAAAAGATAATGATGTAAAATTGATACATTTAAACGGAAATGCAAAACTCAGGCAAGACAACAGTAAAATAAATGCTGATAAACTTACGTATGATAATGTAAAAGAAGAAGCTGTTGCAATAGGAAATGTGTATTCAAATCTTGTAACAGAGGATAATAAAAATTTAGAGGTATGGTCAGAATATCAAGCCTATGACAAGAAAACAAATTTTGTTACAGCCTCGGGTTCTGCAAAAATAAAATATGAGGACTATTATGCAAGAGGTCCAAAAGTTAATGTATTTGAAGATAAACAGACAAAAAAATTAAATGAGGCAGTTTTTGTCGGACGTTCTAAAATCGAAACAAAAGGAAGAACAATAGAAGCGGATAGAATAGTTATTACAATGAATCCAAAAGATTTTAGCGCCGAAGGAAACGTTAAATCGACTTTGCCTAATATTGGAAATATGAATTAAATTATAATTTTAATTTTGTTTGTGTTATCATAAATTTGATTATGATGAAGCGGAACATGTCGAAATATTCAATAATAACGTTAGAAGAAGTTCAGTCCACAAATAGTTATGCGCTTGAGCATATAGATTGTTTTGAGGATGGGACTGTTGTTTATACTCCCCGTCAAATTTCAGGCAGGGGAAGATATAACAGAAAATGGATAAGCGATAATACTGAAAATTTATATGTTTCTATTGTATTAAAGCCTGAAAATACTCAATCATACCCATTTGCGAACTTAACGCAGTATTTATCCGTAATTTTGTGCAAATATCTTGAACAAGAACAAAATTTAAAACCGGTAATAAAATGGCCGAATGATATCCTGATTGACGGGGCAAAAATTTCAGGGATTCTGGCAGAGTCCGACATGAAAAAAAATAAAATAAATGCCGTAGTTTTAGGATTCGGATTGAATGTAAATTTAAAACAATCAACTCTTGAAAATATCGACAAAAAAGCAGTTTCTCTTTCTGTTATAAAAAATAAAACATTTGATACCGAAAATATCCTAAAAAAAATTTGCGATATGTTTTTTGAAAGTTATAATAGTTTTATAGAAGAAGGATTCGGGTACATATACGATGATTATGTAAAAAGATGCGGATTCTTAGGGCAAAATATAAAAATAAGCGAAGCCGGCGGAAAAAAATCATACTTCGCAAAGTCAATAGATAATGAAGGTTTTTTGCTGGTAAATGACGAATTAAATAATGAATGTAAAATACTAACGGGAGATATATTATGTTAAATGAAGGTTTAGCCGCAATGGCAGTAGGTATGGGAACTGTATTTAGTTTTCTTATTGTATTATGGGGAGTTATTTCTGTTTTAGGAAAAGTTATTGCTTATTTAAACAAAATTTTTCCGGAAGCAGCTCCGGTTCAGGCTGCAGCAGCTAAGAACACATGCGCTGATGTTGAAGTAGCAATAGCAATTGCAATGGCGAAATTAAAAAAATAAAGATATTAACGTAGATATAAAGAGGGAAAAAAAATGGCAAAAAAACAAATTAAAGTTATGGATACTTCCTTCCGTGACGGATTTCAGTCCGTATACGGCGCAAGAGTATTTACAAAAGATTTTTTACCTGCATTAGAGGCAGCAGTTGCGGCAGGTTTAAAACATTTTGAAGTAGGAGGAGGCGCAAGGTTCCAATCTCCTATATTTTATTGCAATGAAAATGCATTCGATATGATGGATACTATCAGAAAAACAGTCGGCCCTGATATTAATTTACAAACATTAGCAAGAGGGGTAAATGTAGTAGGATTAGATTCACAGCCCAGAGATGTTATTAATCTTCATGCCAAAATGTTCAAAAAACACGGTATGACAACAATCAGAAATTTTGATGCATTAAACGATGTAAATAATTTAATATATTCAGGTCAATGCATAGTAGATAACGGGTTGCAGCACGAAGTTACAATTACAATGATGGAATTGCCAATCGGATGTACAGGCGCACATGATGTTGCATTTTACGAAAAAGTATTACGTTCTATATTAGATGCAGGTATACCGTTTACATCATTAGCTTTTAAAGATGCGTCCGGAACATCTGCACCTCAAAAAGTATATGAAACAGTAAAACGCACAAGAGAAATATTAGGAAGAGAAGCACATATAAGATTCCATTCCCACGAAACAGCAGGTACGGGCTTACTGGCATATAGAGCCGCTTTAGACGGAGGAGCTGACGGCATAGATTTATCAATGAAACCGGTATCAGGCGGTACTGCTCAGCCGGATATAGTTTCTATGTGGCATGCACTAAAAGGAACTGAATATGATTTAGGTATTGATATTGAAAAAATCCTTGAAACAGAAGAAGTATTTAAGGAATGTATGAAAGATTATTTCTTGCCGCCGGAAGCATTATCAGTAAATCCTGTAATAATTTCATCACCGCTGCCGGGAGGCGCATTAACCGCTAATACTCAAATGATGAGAGATAACGGAACAATGGATAGATTTCCGGAAGTTGTTGCAGCAATGAAAGATGTTGTAGAAAAAGGCGGATTCGCTACTTCTGTAACACCTGTATCGCAATTCTACTTCCAACAGGCTTATGCAAACGTAATGTTTGGCGCCTGGAAAAAAATAACAGAAGGCTACGGAAAAATGGTTCTTGGTTATTTTGGCAAAACTCCTTGTACTCCGGACGCTGAGGTTGTAAAAGAAGCTTCTGAACAGTTAGGACTCAAGCCGACAACAGAAACTGTTTTAGACTTAAACGATAAAGACAGTTCAAAGGGTATTGCACCGGCAAGAAAAATGCTTGCTGATGCGGGTCTTGAACAAACAGAAGAAAATATATTTATTGCAGCAGCTTGTAAAGAAAAAGGCATAATGTTCTTACAAGGCAAAGGAACAATTGGTGTAAGAAAAAATGAGCCGGAAAAAGCGCAGGAAGCTGCCGTAACATGCTCTAACTCTGATGGCTGCACAGTTACTGTTAACGGTAAAAAATATGCTGTTAAGTTACAAAACGGTAAAGCTGTTGTCAACGGAAAAGAATACAATGTAGATATCAAGGACGGTATTGAAGAAACTTCAGCACCGTCAGGCTCTACAGAAGGCACTGAGATTAAAGCGCCAATGCCGGGGGCTGTATTGAGAGTCCTAAAAAATACCGGTGACAGTGTAGAAGAAAATGAAGAAATTCTTGTAATTGAAGCGATGAAAATGGAAACACCAATTAAATCACCATCTGCCGGAACTATAACTTCATTATCAGTAGGTCAGGGCGATAAAATTCAGACCGGACAAGTATTGGCAACTGTAGGCTAGGAGGATTAAAATGCAAATAGCAGACGGATTAACACAATTATGGTACTCTACAGGTATCTATAACTTTATAAAAAGTGCCTCAGAACAAGTATGCGGCAATGGATTTGAACAATTCCTCACTCATTTCGGACAGCCGATAATGATTTTAGTATGCTGCTTCTTACTGTGGCTCGGGATTAAAAAACAATACGAACCGTTGTTGTTAGTTCCTATCGCATTTGGCGGAATATTATCAAATATTCCGATGCCGTTAGGAGAAGAAATTGCAGGACCAAATGGATTTTTAGGCATTATATTTGCTGCCGGTATTGATAAGGGACTGTTCCCGTTAATAATTTTCATGGGTGTAGGAGCTATGACCGATTTTGGTCCTTTGATTGCAAACCCTAAAACATTACTATTAGGCGGAGCAGCACAATTCGGTATTTTCGGAGCTTTATTATTGGCTATTCTTCTTGGTTTCGATATGCAGGCAGCCGGTTCTATCGGTATTATTGGCGGGGCTGACGGACCTACTTCTATTTATGTAACAGCGAAATTAAAACAAGAACTTCTTGGTTCTATAGCTGTTGCGGCATATTCTTATATGGCATTGGTTCCGGTTATCCAACCGCCAATAATGAAATTATTAACAACAGAAGCTGAACGTAAAATACAAATGAAGCAGTTGAGAGAAGTATCAAAAAGAGAAAAGATTGTATTCCCGATTGCAGTATTAATTCTTTGTTTGATATTTTTACCATCTGCATGCCCGTTAGTCGGTGCATTAACGTTTGGAAACCTCTGTAAAGAATGCGGTGTTACAGATAGACTGTCAGATACAATGCAAAATGCTTTAATTAATATTGTAACAATCTTTTTAGGTTTAACAGTCGGTTCAAAACTGCAAGCAGACCATTTCTTAACAATCGAAACATTAAAAATTCTGCTGCTTGGTATAATTGCATTCTCTCTGGCAACAGCAGCAGGTTTAATAATGGCAAAGATAATGAATTTATTCTTAAAAGAAAAAATCAATCCTCTTATAGGTTCAGCCGGTGTTTCAGCAGTACCTATGGCTGCGCGTGTTGCCAATAAAGTAGGAATGGAAGCAAATCCGCAGAATTTCTTACTTATGCACGCAATGGGCCCGAATGTTGCAGGAGTTATAGGCAGTGCCGTTGCAGCAGGCGTGCTTTTAGCATTAATTCCTCACTAAAAACAACTTCATAGAGATTGCTTAGGCGAAAATTTTTTGAAATGACCAACTAAGGCAATCTCTATTTTTTAACATAATCACTTTACCTTGTATTTACAAAAAATAAAAAACAAAGTATACTTTTGTTAAGTATACTTGTTTTATTAAATAAATATACGGGAACATAAATATAAAGTATTGTATTTAATTGATAGGAAAAGACATGAAAAATAGGAAATTAAGGGCATTTTCGCTCGCAGAATTGTTGATATCACTGTTAGTGATAAGTATTGTAATGGCAGCAG
>JAJQFK010000195.1 GCA_021201175.1 Candidatus Gastranaerophilales bacterium
GTTTACCTTTTAATCATATTCACTCATCATCAAGTGCAAGTCCTGAATTTAAAAAAATTATAAGAATGGATATTGAAAATTCATTGAAATATGTTTCAAAATTATCTTAAAAGCCGGATTTATTTAAAATCCGGCTTAAACATGTTTATTTTAATGAATCTATTAAATCATTTAAAGCTTTTTCCTGACTAATTAGTTCTTCTATTCTGTTTTTAGTTTGTTCTATTAATTCAGGTTTTGCATTAGCCATAAATTTTTCATTACTTGTTCGTGCAAGCAGACTGTTTTTTTCATTTAAAAGTTTTTCTAATTTTTTACTCTGCCTCTTAATTTCTTCATTTAAATCAATTAAACCTGAAAGAGGAACAATAATTTTAGAATTACTTACAACGGCAGAAGCAGACTGTTTAATAGTTTTATGGTTTTCATCAACATATTTTATATCTTCTACTTTTGCCAGACGGTGAATATAAGCTTCGACTTTTTTAAATATAGATTCTTCCGTACTGTTTGCCAGAATTTCTATATTTACTTTTGCAGAAACAGGTATATTAAAGCTTTGTCTTAAATTTCGCAAAGACTTAATTGTTTCAAATACGAATTCCATCTGAATATTTTCATCTTTAAATTCCAGTTCTGATTTATATACCGGATATTCAGAAAGCATTATAGCTTTTATTTCCGTTGTTTTCGGAAGTAACTGCCAAATTGCTTCTGTTATGTGCGGCATAACAGGGTGCAATAACCGTAATGTCATATCTAAAACATATCTTAGGACTCTTTGTGTGTTTAGCTTTAAATCATCATTTTGCAATTGTATTTTTGCTATTTCAACATACCAGTCACAATATGAATTCCAGAAGAAATCATATAAAGTGTGAGCCATTTCTCCGATTCTGTAATTTTTAATATTTTCATTTGTTTCTTGCGCTGTTTGATTAAGTTTATTTAAAATCCATTTATCTGCAAGCGTTAATTTTTCAAAATTTATATCATTATTATCAACACCGGAGAGATTCATTAATACAAATCTTGAAGCATTCCAAATTTTATTGGCAAAATTTCTACCGTATTCAAATTTTTCATCACTAATTTTAATATCTTGTCCGCCATAAGTACATAAAGATGTCAAAGTGAATCTTAAAGCATCGCAGCCGTATTTATCAATAATTCCGACAGGGTCAATTGTATTGCCTTTTGATTTAGACATTTTTTGTCCAAATTCATCTCTAATCAAACCATGAATATATACAGTAGAGAATGGGGCTTTTTTTGTAAATTCTTCGCCCATTGTAATCATTCTTGCGACCCAGAAGAAAATAATATCAAATCCGGTTACAAGGGTTGAAGTAGGATAGAATTTTTTAAAATCTTCCGCTTGAGTATCAGGCCAGCCCATAGTTGAAAATGGCCAGAGTCCGGAAGAAAACCATGTATCCAATACATCAGAATCTTGCGTATATTTTTCCGGATTTGGATTCTGTTTCGCAACTACCATTTCACCTGTTTCATTATTATAATATGCCGGTATTTGATGTCCCCACCATAATTGGCGGGAAATACACCAATCTCTTATATTTGTCATCCAGCCAAGATAATTTTTTGTCCAACGTTCAGGAACAAATTTTATATCTCCGTTTTCGACAGCAGCAATTGCAGCCTTTGCTAACGGCTCCATTCTCACAAACCACTGTTCTGACAAGAGCGGTTCTATTGTTGTATTACACCTTTGACATTTACCTACATTATGTTCAATAGGTTTTATTCTTACAAGTCGGTTATTATATTCAAGAAGTTCGACCGTTCTTTTTCTTGCTTCTTCTCGAGTCATTCCCTGAACATCAACATGTACTTCAGGGCATTTTTTCATTCTGCCTTCTTCATCAATAACCCAAATCGGTTTAAGATTATGACGTTTTCCAACTTCATAGTCATTTGGATCATGGGCGGGTGTTATTTTTAAAGCACCTGTTCCAAAATGCCTGTCTACATAATCATCGGCTATAATAGGTATCTCCCTGCCGGTTAGAGGAACAAGAACTGTTTTACCTATTAAATCTTTATACTTAAAGTCGTCGGGGTGGACAGCAACGGCAGCATCACCATATATAGTTTCAGGTCTTGTTGTAGCTACAACAATTGCGCCTTGCTCATCTTTAAGAGGGTAGCTTATTTCCCACAAATTGCTTTTTTCTGTTTCATAATCGGTTTCAATATCCGATATAGCACTCTGACACCTCGGACACCAGTTAACAATGTATGCGCCTTTATATATTAAATCTTTCTCATAGAGTTTAACAAAAACTTCTTTTACTGCTTCAGAACACCCTTTATCAAGTGTAAATCTTTCTCTTGAACGGTCAAAAGAAGCCCCTAAACGTTTAAACTGGTTTAATATAGCACTCTTATGTTCATTTGCCCACTCCCAGGTAAGTTCAACAAATTTTTCTCTGCCTAAATCAAAACGAGTTTTATTTTCTGCTCTTAACTTTTTTTCCACAACATTTTGCGTCGCGATTCCGGCATGGTCGGTTCCGGGCATCCAAAGTGTTTCATATCCTGACATTCTATGATATCGAATAAGAATATCCTGTAAAGTACCGTCAAGTGCGTGCCCCATGTGTAATACACCTGTTACATTCGGCGGCGGTATTACTATTGAATAAGGTGTTTTTGGAGATTTTGCATTGGCTTTAAAACACTCATTTTCTTCCCAAAACTTATATATATTTTCTTCTGTTTCTTTTGCATTATATACGGTTGGTAAATCTTCAATTTTTGTTAAACTCATTTTTTACAGCCCTTTAAAAATTAACTTGTTCATAATAACATTATCCGATATAAATTTTAAATTTAAAGTGTCCGAGAAAATTTCGCATTCTACGTGCGAAATTTTTTTGGTAAATTTTATCAATAAATATTAAACAACCGGTACACAAGAATAAGTTAGAAACAAAACCGAAGTCTTTTGTATATGACTTATTTAAACATAATTCAAATTCAAAATTTTGTCCTCCGGACGGGGAAACTTTTTAAAAAAGTTTC
>JAJQFK010000052.1 GCA_021201175.1 Candidatus Gastranaerophilales bacterium
GGTATAACAATGTAGTGTAGTGGTCGGAATTAGAGTTAACTTGATTCATAGCCAAAACCGGATCATAGAGCATTTTATCACCCAAATCAGTTTTTGAAGATGTAATTCTCCAGTAGTTCATTCCTGAATTATCGTCTTTTTTGTGGAATTCACGATATAATCCGTCGCCCGGATAGCCGTCCGCAGCAGACCAAACCTGAAATCCTGCTCTGTCGTTTCTTCCCATAACAGCAACCTGCGCGTCAGGAAGCCAATAAGCAGAATAAGTATCATATCCGGTTGCTTCTCTTTGCGGAAGCGGAATATATTCAATATTCCCGTAAATACCAACTACACGTCTGTTACCAACCGAGTTACCGCCTTCTATAACATGAGATTCAGTAAAGAAATATTCAATGTCATTATTTTGAAGTGTAACTTCAATAGCGGGGCGCCACTTTTTTTGACCATCTTTCCCGACAAACTCATACCCTTGTCTGTAAGCACATTCAGGAAGCCAGCAGCCTTTTGCTTTCTTGCCGAATAATCTTTTGGTTGTATCAGAACCTACTTTAAATTGCGCATTTAAGTTTGAATCTGTTGCCAACAACGGTGAAAAACCGTGTGTAGCACCGGATGTTGTAATTTCTATACATCCTAAATCCTGATATTTCCTAAATGCAGAGATTAAATCTTTATTATATTTATTAACAAAAGAATCTTTAATATGATTGAACCAATCGAAATAATATTTTGCAAGATATTTTAAGTGTTGAGAATGCTCAATTTTAGGATTCGGGTATCTTTCTAAATCCTTTGAAACAGCCTCAATTCTGGAATCTAAATATTGTACGAATCCGTTTTGAAGATGTTCATCATTAAGCTGCTCAGCTAAAATCGGAGTAATTCCAACCGTTAACTTAGCTTTTATTCCTTCTTCTTCATACAATTCAGATATTGCATTCAAAAGAGGAACATACGTTTCAGACATACATTCATAAAGATTTTCTTCCCCGAACGGCCACATGCCTGCCATTCTGTAATAAGGAAGGTGTGAATGTAACATAAATACAAATGAACCAACTGTCATATATTTTTCCTCCGATTATTTTGACTCAAAGTATTTATATCATAAATTATAAAAAAATATAAGCCTAAAGAAGTAATTCTATAGTATTGTTTACAAAAGTTATAACTTTGCAAACTTTTCAAATATACAAAAGGGTGCAAAAAATTGCACGACTGTCCGCCTGTAGATACACAACCGATAAGTTGAGTATAAATATTCTGCGTGCCTATAACGTAGTGAATAATCAATGTTAGCGAAACAACAGCAAAGCGGGTGCTGTCTGAACGTAAGTGAGTTCACCCGCTCTGGTTGAGCGTTACAATTGATTAATGAACGAAGTTCTACGGCACAAATTTTGTGAAACTTTTTTAAAAAGTTTCCCCGTCCGGAGGACAAAATTTAAATTTAAATTTTGTTTAAATAAGTCATATACAAAGGACACCCGTTTTGTTTCAAACTTATTCTTGTTTATGAGTTGTTATAATATTTTTCGTACAATAAATTGCGCGCTGCGACTGTTATACATAACCCGATTTAGTCCGCTGTCAACAAGGTGTAAATTTTGTTTGACATTTTATTAGCCGACAACAGCGTTAAGATCCTCTACCATTTTATCCGGATCTATACCATGAACTCTTGCGCCTGCTTCAAGATTTTCAAATCTTGCTGCTGCGCAGCCTATACAGCCGAGTCCGTATTTTTGAAATACTTCAATTGTTTCCGGATAACTTTGTACTATTTCTAATAATCCCATATCTTTTGTAATTTTAGCCATTTTCAAATCCTTTCCTTGATTTTTTTTCGATTTTCATTAAAGATTATACATCAAGAAAAAGGAAACGTATATGATAAAATTTTTTATTGATGTCTATTGTAAAGATACTATTATAGGGCTTTGTCCTTTTGAAAACATAACTGCAAACAAAGTCTACAAGAACAAACACTCTAATTTATTCCAAACACAAAAGAAAAACTTTAATCCCGGATTTATTGATCCGATTCTTTGTCATCTTTAAGCAGTTTTTCAAAGTCAGAAGGTTTTATGTTCTGAATAAAATTTCTGAACTCTTGTGATTCTTCTTCGTCTTTTTCGCTATTACAAGACACACTGCCGTCAGCCAAAACTTTTGCCGATACGAATATTGGAGCTTCAACCCTTATTGCAACCGCAATAGCATCAGATGGTCTGGAATCTATTGCTACTTCTTGTCCTTCTTCGTTAATTAAAAAAATTGATGAATAATAAGTATCTTTTTCAACATCATTTATTTCTATTCTATCAACTTTGAATCCTGTTTTTTCAATAATTTCCACTATTAAATCATGGGTCATTGGTCTTATTACTTTTATATTTTCAATTTTTCTAATGATAGCGCTTGCCTCGGCAGAGCCTATCCAAATCGGTAATGCTTTTCTGTTTTCCTTATCGTTTAATACTATTATTGGGGTTCCGCTTGCCGTATCAATAGCTATACCCATAACTTTCATTTCTATCATTAAATTTTCCTTATAATAATTTTGTTAAAATTTCAGGACCGTTATCTGTAACATGAACTGTATGTTCAAAATGTGCAGATGGTTTCTTATCCTTTGTAACGACTGTCCAGTTATCATTCATTACTATTACATCATCCCCGCCAAGATTTAACATCGGTTCAATAGCTATAGTCATGCCTTTAAGAAGTACTAATGGATTATTTGTTCTGTAGTTAAATACAAACGGATCCTGATGCATTTCTCTGCCAACACCGTGACCTCCGTATTGTCTTACGATTCCGAGATTGTATTTTTTTGCTGTATCCTCTATTGCACCTGCTACATTCTCTAGTTTGTCGTTTGAGCGCATGTGTTCTAATCCTGCAAACAATGATTCTTCTGTACCTTTAAGCAGCATTTTCTTTTCTTCTGAAATTTCACCGACAGGATATGTCCACGCACTGTCACCTACAAAACCTTTATATGTTGCACCTATATCTATACTGATAATATC